>SEEY01000883.1 GCA_004211235.1 Rubrivivax sp. | reverse complement strand
GGGCAGGCCCTGCTGGAGCACGCCGCCCACGGTGTAGAAGGAACCGAAGACGAGGATTCTATCGGCCGCGGTCGCCCCGGCCGCCGCAGCATGCAGGGCCGCCAATGGCGTGGCATGCGTGTGCGTCGTCACGCCGGCCGGCGTCTTGAGCCCCGCGGCCAGGAAGCCGGCCTGCAGTTGCTCGGCGCTGGCGGCGCGGGGGATGGGCAGGTCGGTGAAGTGCCACACGTCCACCAGCGGCGCGATGCGGGCCAGGATGCCGGCGAGGTCCTTGTCCGCCATCGCGCCGAACACGGCATGGGTGCGCGGGAAGAAGCCCATCTGGTCGAGGTTCTGCGCCAGTGCGGCGACGGCATGCGGGTTGTGCGCCACGTCCAGCACCACCGCCGGCTGGCCGGCCAGGACCTGGAAACGCCCTGGCAATTCAACGAGCGCCAGCCCCGTACGCACGGCCTGGGCGCTGATCGGCAAACGGTCGGCGAGCGCCTCGAAGGCGGCCAGCACGCCGGCCGCATTCAGCAACTGGTTGACGCCGCGCAGCGCCGGGTAGGCCATGCCGGAAAAGCGCCTGTCGCGGCCGGCCCACTGCCACTGCGTGCGGTCGCCACTGAAGGTGAAGTCCCGGCCGAGCTGGCGCAGCTCGGCGCCGATTTCCATCGCGCGCTCTGCGAGAGAGGCCGGCGGCATCGGGTCGCTGACGACCACCGGCCGCCCGGTGCGCATGATGCCGGCCTTCTCGCGGCCGACGCTCTCGCGGTCGGTGCCGAGGAATTCGGTGTGGTCGAGGTCGATGCTGGTGATGACGGCGCAGTCGGCGTCGATGACGTTGACGGCGTCCAGGCGCCCGCCCAGGCCGACTTCCAGGATGACCAGGTCCAGCGGCTCATGCTGCAGGCGCCGCATGATGGCCAGCGTCGTGAACTCGAAGTAGGTCAGCGTGATGTCGCCGCGCGCGCCTTCGACGGCCTGGAAATGCGCCTCCAGCGACTCGGCCTCGACCGGCGCTCCGCCGACACGACAGCGCTCCTGGAAATGCACCAGGTGAGGCTTGATGTAGAGGCCGACCCGGTAGCCGGCATGCAGGGCGATGGACTCGAGCATGGCGCAGGTCGAGCCCTTGCCATTGGTGCCGGCCACGACGATGGTCGGGCAGTCGAAGGCGATGCCGAGCCGACCCTTCACCGTCGCGACGCGGTCCAGCGCCATGTCGACGGTCTTGGGGTGCAGGCGCTCGCAGTGGGCGAGCCAGTCATCGAGCTTCATGGGGATCACACTGAAAAAACAAAGCCAGGCACAGGGCCTGGCTCGGGTTGTTGCGGGCGACGTTCAGGCCACGGCGTCCGTGCTCTGGCGCTGCAGCATCGCCAGCTGGCGTGCGATGGTCTCGCGCAGCTGCCGGCGGTCCACGATCATGTCGACAGCGCCCTTCTCCATCAGGAACTCGGCGCGCTGGAAGCCGGCAGGCAGCTTCTCGCGCACGGTGTTCTCGATGACGCGCGGGCCGGCAAAGCCGATCAGCGCCTTGGGCTCGGCCAGCACGATGTCACCGACGAAGGCGAACGAGGCCGACACACCGCCCATGGTCGGGTCGGTCAGCACGCTGATGTAGGGCAACTTGGCCTTGGCCAGGCGCGTGAGGGACGCGTTGGTCTTGGCCATCTGCATCAGGCTCAGCAGGCCTTCCTGCATGCGCGCGCCGCC
>SEEY01000155.1 GCA_004211235.1 Rubrivivax sp. | reverse complement strand
GCCATGGGCGGCATCGTGCTGGCGCTGTGGGCGCTGCTGTTCCTGCTGCCGCTGCCGCACGCACTGCGCCTGCCCGGCGTGCTGGAGGCGCGCCAGAGCAGCCCGATCTATCTGCAGACGGCCGCCCGGCTGCGCGAGATGCCGGTGCGCCACGGCCAGCGCGTGAAGAAGGGCGAGCTGCTGGCGCGTTTCGACAACCCGGAGCTGTCGCTGCAGCTTGATCTGGTCAATGGCCAGATCGTCGAGACGCGCGCCCAGCTCGGCCTGGCGCTGAGCGGCACGCCGGCCGAGATCGGCCCGCTGCAGGCGCGGCTGGACGCGCTGGCCGCGCGCCGCGTCGAGACCGAGAAGCTGCTCGCGTCGCTGGAAGTGCGCGCGCCGCAGGACGGCGAATGGGTCGCGCCCACGCTGCATGAACGGCTCGACGCCTGGGTGGACCGCGCCCAGGCCGTGGGCGAAGTGGTGGACCGCAGCGCGCTGCGCTTTGCCGCCGTGCTGCCGCAGGCCGACGCGGCCGAGCTGAGCGCGCTGCCGGCCGCCGCGCAGTCCGAGCTGCGCCTGGCCGGCCGGCGCGGCGAGGCGCTGAACCTCGCCAGCCTGCGCATGGTGCCCTACCAACGCCAGCGCCTGATGTCGCCGTCGCTCGGCTTCGGCGGCGGCGGCGACGTGGCCATCCGCCCCGACGACAGCAGCGGCACGACGGCGGCCGAGGCCTTCTTCGAGATCCAGGCCGAGTTCGCGCCCGGCGCCTTGCCGCGCGACCTGGCCATGCACGGCATGAGCGGCGTGCTGCGCGTGCCGGTCGCGGCCCGGCCGCTGGGTTCGCGCATGTGGGCCGGGCTGCAGCAGCTGCTGCAACACCGCTACGGTCTATGAGCGCAGCTGCCATCACCCCGCCCTGGTTCCCGCCGCGCGAAAAGCCCATCGCCGCGCGCCAGCACGCACCGCGGCCGGCCGATCGCGCTGCGGCCATCGCCACGCTAGGTGCCGCTGTCGACGCGGCGCTGCCGCACGTCTTCGACCCCGCCGCCAGCCTGCGCAATGCCGGCGAAGCGCTGCGCCGCGCGCTGAACCGCGAGGACGCCGATGCCGAGCGCGTCGCCCTTGCCCAGGCGCTGGCCGCGGCCCAGGCCGCCTGGCAGTTCGCACCCGAGGTGCTGGACGCCGCCTGCAGTCTCGTTCAGCAAGGCGCCATCGCCCTGCCGCGCGCCGCGCTGCGCCACCAGGCCCTCGCGCTCGCCGCCGCCGCCTGGGCCGCGAGCGGCCGGCCCTGCATGCTGATGACGGCCGACGACGAGGCCGCCGCAGCCGCCAGCCGCACGCTGCTGCCGCTGTTTCAGGCCCTCGGCCTGGACGCCGCGCCGGCGGGCTCCGACGCCACCGGCGCCGCGCTGCGCCGTGCCTATGCGGCCGACCTTGTCATCGTGCCCGCGCGGCGGCTGGCGGCCGACCTGGCGCGCGACCGCCGCGAGCGGGGCAGCGGCGACACGCAGCGCCTGGAAGCGCGCCTTCACGGCGAGACCGGCGCCGGCCTGCTCGTCACGCGCGGCCTGTTCGCGCTGCTCATCGACGAGCTGGACCGCGTGCTGTTCGACGATGCCGTCAACCCGGTGCTGCTTTCGGTGCCCGACGACAGCACGGCACTCGGCGACGCACTGCAGCTGGCGCGCGAACTGTCCGACTCACTGGAGTCGCCACAGCACTACACGCTCGACCTTGCGAACGGCCTGCTGTGGACGGCCGCCGGGGCGAAGCTCGCCACCGGGCTCATCGCCCGCCTGCCGCCCCTGTGGCGCCAGACCGAGCGCGGCGAATGGCTGCTGCGTCAGGCCCTCGTCGTGCGCGACCTGCTGCAGCCCGGACGCGACTACACGCTGGCCGGGCCGAACGTGCACCTGGACGACGCCATCGGCCGCGCCCTGCCCGACCGCGGGCTGCTGCCTCATCTCACGCAGGCCATCCAGGCCCGTGCCGGCCTGGCGCTCAGCCCGGTCACACGGGCCACCGAGCGCACCAGCGTGCTCGGCCTGGCCGCCAGCGCCCATCGGCTGGCCGGCGCCGCGGCCGACCTGGCCGGCCTGGCCGGGCCACTGTGGCGCCTGCATGGCCTGGCCGCGCCATCGCCCGCCTCGGCCGGCGCCGTGCCCGAGCCCGACGCCGACTGCTGCGCGGACGAAGCCGCCTGGCAGGCGCGCGTGCAGTCGGCCTTCGGCGCTCCGCCCGGCGTGCACCGCCTCTTCGTGCTGCGCCAGCTCGGCTCGGCCGCGCGCTTTGCCGACCTGCCCGGCGCCAAGGCCGAATCCTGGGTGCTGGCCGGCATCGGCCCGCAGCGCGCGCTGCAGCATCGGCGTGACGCGGCCGAGGCCGAAGGGCTGCCGCCGACGCGCCGCATCGAGGTGCTGTTCATCGAGCCGCTCGACAGCCGGCGCGCCGAGGGCCAGTTCCTCGCCCGCCTGCACGACATCGCCGATGGCGCCGAGGTCGGCGCGCGGCGGCTGCTGCATCCGCAGGGCCGCTGGGTCGAGCAGGCGCTCGGGCCGCTCGCCACACCGCTGCGAGCACTGTGCCGGCTGTCGCCCGCACGCACTGCCGCGCTGCTGAATGCCACGCTCTCGCTGCTACGCTGGCAGCTCGCCCGCCAGCAGGCGCGGGCCCTGCAAGCGCAGACCCAGCGCGAGCACCAGCTCAAGCTGCAGCTCTCCTTTGCCGGCGGCGCCTCCGCGCCGTCCGCGCCGCCCGCAATGCCCACAGACACCCCCAGGAGGACGTCATGACGCTTACCGCCCCGCGCCCGCTCACCGCCCCGCCCGCTCCCGCCGGACGCGCCGCCGGAACACGCGGCCTCCCGCCGCTCGCGTGGGTCGGCCTGCTCGGCGTCGCCGCCCTGCTCGGCGGCTGCGGCGGTGGTGGCGGTGGCGGCAGCACGCCGACGCCTCCCGCACCCACGCCCAAGGGCCCGTTGACGGTCAGCGTCGACAACGTCGTGGCCGGCAGCAACCTGAGCGTCAAGATCAACCTCGCCGCCGGCGCCACCGGCCCGGTGGACATCAGCTACTCGACCGTCGCCACCGGCACCGTGACCGGCGACGCCACCGGCGGCGACCGCTGCAACAGCGTCGGTGTGGACTACATCACCGCCACCGGCGCCACCGCCAGCGTGCCGGCCGGCGCCACCAGCGTCACCGTGCCGATCGTGACCTGCGCCAACGCCAGCTTCGAGCCCAACGAGCGGCTGGACATCACCACCACGTACGACGGCCGCACGACCACCAACCGCGTCGTCATCATCAACAACTTCGCCGGCGGCCTGAACGACACCGGCGTCACGCAGTGCCTGAACTCGGCCAATGCGCTGGTGGCCTGCTCGACCACCGACATCGCCGGCCAGGACGGTGCCGCCGGCCGCGACGCCAGCGCGCTGACCAACGACGCCGCCGATGGCCGCGTCGGCTTCTCCTTCGCCACGGCGGGCGGCGCCTGCGTGCAGGACCAGGTCACCGGCCTGTACTGGGACAGCGTCTCCGCCACCGCCAACACGCTGGCCGCCGCCCAGGTGCTCGCCACCGCTGCCAACGCCGCCAATCGCTGCGGCCGCAGCGACTGGCGCCTGCCGACGCCGGCAGAGCTGGCCAGCCTCGTCGACGCCGGCCTGAGCAGCGGCGCCCGGATCGACCCCAAGCTCGGCACCACCGCCGCCGTGTCCTCGTGGACCGGCACCGCCTACGCCGGCGACCCGACGGCCAACTGGGTGGTCGATTTCGGTTCCGGCGCGCTGGCCTTCGAGGCGGCCACCAACCCGCTGGGCAAGACCTTCGCGACCCGCCTCGTCGCCGGCACCGCGGCAGCCGACGCCGACTGCACCAGCACGACCACGCCGCGCTACACCGACCACGGCAACGGCACCGTCAGCGACCTGCGCACCGGCCTGATGTGGATGCAGTGCGTGGACGGCCTGTCCGGCGCCACCTGCGGCACCGGCACGGCGACGACGCACGCCAGCTTCTCGGCCGCGCTCGGCCGCGCCACAGCCGTCAATGCCGACGCGGCCGGCTCGGGCAAGACCTACAACGACTGGCGCGTGCCCAACCGCAGCGAACTGGCCTCGCTGGTGAACTGGCGCTGCAGCAGCCCGGCCATCCAGCGCAGCCGCTTCCCCGGCACGCCCAACGCCAGCGTCTGGACCTCGTCACCCGCGACCGTGGCCGGCTTCGTCTGGTACGTGGACTTCACGGACGGCAACGTCGGCATCTCCGGCAGCGCCGGCAGCCGCGTGTTGAGGCTGGTGCGCGCAGGGCAGTGACGACCTCGGTCCCTGCCGCGAGACGCAGGGCCGACTGCTGGCGGAAGCGCTGCCGGCCTGCACGCTGCGCACGGCCGGTGCATCCGCCGGGCCGCCGCTCGGCTCAAGGCGGCGACGACCGCCTGCCCGGCCGGCCGAACAGCTTCGGCCACAGCATGCCCACCTGCGCCCGGTACACGCGGTAGCGCTCGCCGAACTGCGCGATCAGATCGCGCTCCTCGAACCACACGCCCACGAGGATGTAGGCGGTGCTGCCGGCCGCGAACAGCGCATGGCCGGCGGTCATGTCGGGCGTGACCCAGAAGGCGATCAGGAAGCCCAGGTAGATCGGATGCCGCACCTGCCGGTACAGCAGCGGCGTACCGAATGGCGCAGGCACCGGCTCGTGGCCGCGCCAGGCGGCCCAGGGCTGGCGCAGGCCGAAGAGCTCGAAGTGGTCGATGAGAAAACTGCTGCCCACCACCACCGCCCACCCGCCCCAGGACAAGGCCTGAAGGGCCGCGCGAGCCGCAGGCGACTGGACCGACCAGAACACCGGCTCCGCCACGGGCCGCCACTGCCACATCAGCAAGCCGAATGCGGCGCTGGCGGCGAGCACGTAGGTGGCGCGCTCCATCGCCGGCGGCACCAGGCGCGTCCACCAGCGCTTGAAGCCGCGCCGGGCCATGACGCTGTGCTGGACGGCGAACACCAGCAGCAGGCCGAGGTCGATGCCGACCGCCTGGGCGAGCGGCGCCGGGGGGCCGTGGTCCAGCGTCACGGGCAGCCCCGCGACATTGCCGACGAAGGCCACGGCATAGACCATCGTCGCCAGGAAGCCGAGGTAGGCCGCCAGCGCGTAGGCCATCGAGATCAACGGCATGGAGCGCCCTCCGGTCGCGGTCGCGGGCGCGGGGTCACGACGCGTCCAGCAACTGGCGGACGCGCACGCCGAGCTCTTCGAGCGTGAAGGGCTTGCCGATGAGATGCACGCCCGGGTCCAGCACGCCGTTGTGGACGACGGCGTTGCGGGTGTAGCCGGTCGTGAACAGCACCTTGAGTTCGGGGCGGCGCCGGCGCGCCTCGTCGGCCAGCTTGCGGCCGTTGAGGCCGGGCATGACGACGTCGGTGAAGAGCAGCGCGATGTCGGGGTGGGCGTCCAGCAGCTTCAGCGCGGCCTCGGCGCCGTCGGCCTCCAGCACGCGATAGCCCAGCTCTTGCAAGGCGTCGATGGACAGCTGGCGCACCATGGCTTCGTCTTCCACGACGAGCACGAGCTCAAGGCCGTCACCCTGCGGCACGTCCGCCGCCGCGGTGGCCGCGTCGCCCTCGACATGCGCCCCCAGCAGGCGCGGCATGTAGAGCTTGACCGTCGTGCCCTGGCCCATCTCGGAATAGATGCGCACATGGCCGCCGGACTGCTTGACGAAGCCATACACCTGGCTGAGCCCGAGACCCGTGCCGCGGCCCACTTCCTTGGTGGTGAAGAAGGGGTCGAAGGCCTTGGCGACCACTTCCGGCGGCATGCCGGTGCCGGTGTCGGTCACGGCGATCATCACGTACTGACCCGGTTGCAGGCCGGGATGCTCGACCGCGTAGCGCTCGTCGAGATGGCAGTTGGCGGTCTCGATGGTCAGGCGCGCCTCGCCCGAGGCCTCCATCGCATCACGGCCGTTGACGGCGAGGTTCAGGATCGCGCTTTCGAGCTGGTTGGGGTCGGCATGCGTGCGCCAGAGCCCGCCGGCCTGCACCGTCTCCAGCCGGACGGCGCCGCCGAGCGAATGGCGCAGCAGGTCGGACATGCCGGCCACCAGCTGGTTGATGTCCAGCGACTCGGGCTTCAGCGGCTGCTGCCGCGAGAAGGCGAGCAGGCGCTGCGTCAGCTGCGCCGCACGGCGGGCGCCGTTGCGCGCGGCGTCGACATAACGCATCGCCCGCGCGTCATCCTTGAGGAACTTGCGGTCCAGCAGGTCCAGCGAGCTGATGACGACCGCCAGCATGTTGTTGAAGTCATGCGCAATGCCGCCGGTGAGCTGACCCACGGCTTCCATCTTCTGCGCCTGGCGCAGCGCCTCCTCGGTCTTGAGGCGCTCGGCCAGCTCGGTCTGCACGCGTCGCTCCAGCGTGTCGTTGAGCTCACGCAGCGCGATCTCGGCGCGGTGGCGGGCGGTGACGTCCTGGAACAGCACGGCAACCTGGCGCCGCTCGGGCGGATCGACGCGGAAGGCGGCGAGTTCCAGCTGCCGGGCCGTCGCGATCAATTCACGCTCGAAGCGGATGGGCTCGCCGGTCAGCAGCACGCGACGATAGATCTCCACCCAGGCGTCGGCCTCGTCGGGCACGATGTCGCGCACCGTCCGGCCCACGGCGTCGGCGATGCCCGTGTTGGCAACGTAGGCGGGGTTGGCGGTGACGTGCACGTAGTCGCTCAGCGGGCCGTGCGGGCCGTCGAGGAACTCGATGATGCAAAAGCCCTCGTCGATGCGCTCGAACAGCGTCCTGAACTTCTGTTCGCTGTCGCGCAGCGCCGACTCGGCGGCGCGGCGCTCGGTCAGGTCGAGCATCGCGCCGATCATGCGCACCGCCTGGCCCTCGGCATCACGCAGCACGAAGCCGCGGTCGAAGATGTCGGCATGGCTGCCGTCCGCGCGGCGGAAGCGGTACTCGCCCGTCCAGGCCGTGCCGCGGCCCTCGATGACCGCGTGGATGCTGGCGTCGATGCGCGGCCGGTCGTCCGGGTGGATGTGGTCCAGCCACCATGCGGCGCTGCTGTGTTCCAGTGCGTGGCCGAACAGCCGGGTCAGCGCCTTGTTCCACACGACGTGCCCATCCGCCAGGCGCCAGTCCCAGACCGCGTCATGGGTCGCGAGTGTCGCCAGCCGGTAGCGCTCGGCGCTTTCATACTGCTGCTCGCGGCTCTCCTCTTCCAGCCTGAGGGCGCCGGCTTCCAGGGCCTTCACGGCCGCCTCGCTGTCGGCCAGCCGGCGTCGGTCCATCACCTTGCTGGTGACGTCCCAGACGGTGCAAATCATGCCGCGGATGCTGCTGTCGTCATGGCGCAGCGGCGAGTACCAGAAGGTGAACCAGGCCTCGCGCGACTGCCCATCCCGGTTGACCATCAGCGGCAGCTCATCGCGCTGGACGGTCACGCCGGCAAGGGCGCTCTGGATCAGCCCGTCGATGTCGCTCCAGATCTCGGGCCACACCTGCTGCACCGGCGTGCCGAGCGCCTGCGGATGCTTGTTGCCCAGCATGTCGGCGTAGGCGTCGTTGTAGACCATGCCCAGCTGCGGGCCCCAGCCCAGCCACATCGCGACCGGCGATTCGCACATCAGCGCGACCGCGGTTCGCAGCGCCTGCGGCCAGCCGGCGACCGGGCCGAGCACGGTGGCGCCCCAGTCATGCGCGCGCAGCCGCAGCGCTGTCGGTGTGGTGCCGGGGAAAGCAGTGTCGACCGCCTGCGGCGCGTTGCCGTCGCCCTGAATATCGTCGTACTGCACTGGTTGACCCGTCCCGGCTGCGCACCCACCGCTGGATGCGAAAAACCAGTATCGCAGCGCCGTCACGCTGGCTCATGCACGGCACCAAGAGCCGTCGCCGGAGCCGGGCTTTCAGCGGCCGGAGCGTTTCGTGATCCGCTCGATGCGCGCCTTGGCCAGGCCCAGCGTGACGGCGCTGCGATACTGGTTTTTCGCATCCAGCGGTGGGTGCGCAGCCGGGACGGGTCAACCAGTGCAGTACGACGATATTCAGGG
>SEEY01000882.1 GCA_004211235.1 Rubrivivax sp. | reverse complement strand
GGCCAGCGCCAGGCGCAGCTTGATCGTCATCCGTCTGAGCATGTCCACCTCACGAATGATTGGTGAGGTGCAGCATGCCGCAGACGGGCCGCCAGCGAAAGCCGCGGAAGTTCAGGGTCCGTCAGCGGCCAACGTTCAAGACTGGGCCGCCTCGATCACGTACTGCACGCGCTGCTGGCCCTGCCATTCGTCCAGGCTGAGCCGGTAGGCCAGCATGACGCGCTCGGGCAGCATGTCGACGTGGTTGAACCAGATCGCGTCGATCAGCTTGGCGCCCTGGCGCAGGCGCAGCTTGAGGTGCTTCTCGCCCACCAGCCGCTGCGAGATCAGCTCGAAACGATCGCAGAACACCGGTGCCTCGAAGCCCTGGCCCCAGACCTGGGCGTCCAGCAGCCGCGCCGTCTCGGCCGTGGCGGCCTCGGGTGCCAGCGAACCGTCGTGGCGCAGCGTGCGGGTCAGGTCCTGCTCGTTCAGCCATTCCTCGGCGACGCGGGCCAGGGCCAGCGCGAAGCGGTTGACGCCGTGTGTGTCCTGCGCCGCCAATGTCGCACCGGCCGCCATCGCATGGCCGCCGAACTTGGCCAGCAGCTCGGGCTCGCGCTTGCTGACGAGGTCCAGTGCGTCGCGCAGGTGGAAGCCCGGGATGGAGCGGCCCGAGCCCTTCAGCTGGCCATCGACGCCGCGCGCGAACACGAAGGTGGGACGGTGCACTCGGTCCTTGATGCGCGAGGCGACGATGCCGACGACGCCCTCGTGGAAGTCGGCATCGAACAGGGCCACGGCGGCGGGCAGGGCGCCTTGCAGCGCATCGACGAGGGCGTCCAGCCGCGCCTCGGCCATCTCGCGCATGCCGCTCTCGATGTCGCGGCGCTCGCGGTTGATGGCGTCCAGTTGGGTGGCGAGCTGCAGCGCCCGCTCCGGGTCGTCGGTGGTCAGCGTCTCGATGCCCAGCGTCATGTCGGCCAGCCGGCCGGCGGCGTTGATGCGGGGGCCGAGCGCAAAGCCGAGGTCGAAGCCCTGGGCCTTGCTCGCGTCCCGCTTGGCCGCGCTGAACAGCGCCATCACGCCCGGCTGAGCGCGGCCGGCGCGCATGCGCTTCAGGCCCTGGGCGACGAGGCGGCGGTTGTTGGCGTCGAGCTTCACCACGTCGGCGACGGTGCCGAGCGCGACGAGGTCGAGCAGGCCGTCCAGGCGCGGCACGTCGGTGAACGCACCTCTTGCACGCAGCTCAGCGCGCAGGCCCATCAGCACGTAGAAAGCCACGCCGACGCCGGCCAGCGACTTGCTCGTGAACGTGCAGCCGGGCTGATTGGGGTTGACGATGGCGTCCGCGTCCGGCACGACGACGACGCCATCGACCAATGCCGGCAGGTGATGGTCGGTCACCAGCACCTTGAGGCCCTGCGCGCGGGCGTGGGCGACGCCGGCCAGGCTGGCAATGCCGTTGTCCACCGTGACGAGCAGGGCCGGTTGCTGCGCCATTGCCAGGTCGACGATGGTGGGTGTGAGGCCGTAGCCGTGCACGGCGCGGTCGGGCACGACGTAGCCGAGCTGCCCGGGCTGCGCGCCCAGCAGGCGCAGGCCGCGCAGCATGACCGCGCAGGCGGTGGCGCCGTCGCAGTCGTAGTCGGCCACGATGACGAGGCGTTCACCGCTCTGGATGGCATCGGCGAGCAGGCGGCCGGCCTCGGCGAGCCCCTTGAGCC
>SEEY01000881.1 GCA_004211235.1 Rubrivivax sp. | reverse complement strand
CCTCCACCTGCTTGTCGATGTAGCCGGCGTATTTGGTGCTGATCTCCACCTGCTCCGTGACGAGCGACGCCAGCTCCTGGCCCAGCTCGGTGTTCAAGGTTTCACGTGAAACACCTGCCTCGGGTCGTGCAAGCAGCGCTACCTCAGCGACGGTGTCGAACACCACACCGGGCCGTCGCAGCAGATCGGCCAAGGTGTACTCGCGCTCCAACGCTTTTCCAACCAGGCGCTCGGCGTCGGTCGCCGACAGAACGCCGGGATGCACCCACGTGCTCTTGAGCTTCTCTGTTTCACGTGAAACAGCGTCGCGTTTGCGGTTGAAGGCCGCCCAGCGCTCGTCGTCCACCAGCCCCAGCCGGCGCCCGGTCTCGGTCAGTCGCGCATCGGCGTTGTCCTCGCGCAGTTGCAACCGGAATTCCGCCCGGCTCGTGAACATGCGGTAAGGCTCGGTCACGCCCTTGGTGATGAGGTCGTCCACCAGAACGCCCAGATAGGCCTGATCGCGGGCCGGCGTCCATGCGGCCTCGCTGCGCACTTGCAGCGCGGCGTTGAGCCCGGCGAACAGACCTTGCGCCGCAGCCTCTTCGTAGCCGGTCGTGCCGTTGATCTGGCCGGCGAAGAACAGGCCCTGGATGACCTTGGTCTCGAAGGAGGCCTTCAGCCCGCGCGGGTCGAAGTAGTCGTACTCGATGGCGTAGCCGGGGCGAATGATGTCTGCGTTCTCCAGGCCCGGAATGCTGCGCACGGCGGCGAGCTGGATGTCGAAGGGCAGGGAGGTGGAGATGCCGTTCGGGTAGAACTCGTGCGTCGTCAGGCCCTCGGGCTCCAGGAAGATCTGGTGCGAGTCCTTGTCGGCGAAGCGGTTGACCTTGTCTTCGATGCTCGGGCAGTAGCGCGGCCCGACGCCTTCGATGACGCCGGTGAACATCGGGCTGCGGTCGAAGCCGCTGCGGATGATCTCGTGCGTCTTCAGGTTGGTGTGCGTGATCCAGCATGGCACCTGCTGCGGGTGCATGTCGCCGCGGCCCATGAAGCTGAAGACCGGTGCCGGGTCCAGGTCGCCCGGCTGGGCCTCGCACTTGGAGAAGTCGATGGTGCGGCCATCCAGCCGCGGCGGCGTGCCGGTCTTCAGCCGGCCCTGCGGCAGCTTCAATTCCTTCAGGCGAGCAGACAGTGACACCGCTGGCGGGTCACCCGCCCGGCCGGCCGCGTAGTTCTGCAGGCCGACATGGATGCGGCCATCCAGGAAGGTGCCCGCCGTCAGCACGACGGCACGGGCGCGGAACTGGATGCCGGCCTGCGTGACGGCACCGACCACCCGGTCGCCTTCCACCATCAGGTCGTCCACCGCCTGCTGGAAGAGCTGCAGATTCGGCTGGTTCTCCAGCATGCGGCGAATGGCGGCCTTGTAGAGGATGCGGTCGGCCTGGGCGCGGGTGGCGCGCACGGCGGGGCCCTTTGATCCGTTGAGAATGCGGAACTGGATGCCTGCCTCGTCGGTAGCCAGCGCCATCGCGCCGCCGAGAGCGTCGACTTCCTTGACGAGGTGCCCCTTGCCGATGCCGCCGATGCTGGGATTGCAGCTCATCTGACCCAGCGTCTCGATGTTGTGGGTCAGCAGCAGCGTCTGGGCGCCCATGCGAGCCGCAGCGAGCGCTGCCTCGGTGCCGGCGTGGCCACCGCCGACGACGATGACATCGAATTCCTTGG
>SEEY01000154.1 GCA_004211235.1 Rubrivivax sp. | reverse complement strand
AGCGGCGCAGACGAACGCACGCGGGACATCTGGGCGCGCGCAGGCGTGCTCGTCAATGAGCTCGCCCGACCGGCTCTGGTGCTGAACTTGCCCACATTCGTCGGCATGCGTGCCGTGCCCTGGCTGGCCGGGGAGCCGCACTACCTGTCGCTGCGCTGGCTGCTGCGCGCCATGCCTCCTTGGGCCGTGGCCGGCCGCACGATCTTCGTCTGTGAAAATCCGAACCTGCTGGCAATCGCCGCCGAACAACTCGGCGCACGCTGCGCGCCCCTGGTCTGCACCGACGGCATGCCAGCCGCAGCGCAGCGAACCCTACTGCAGCAACTGCAGCAATCGGGCGCGCACTTGCACTACCACGGCGATTTCGATTGGGCGGGCCTGCGCATCGCCAACCATGTTCTGTACCAGGCCGGTGCTTCACCATGGCGCATGGGAGCGACCGACTATGAGGCTGCCGCCGGGTCGGCTGCTTCTGCACCCCACGTGCTGACCGGCAGGGAAGCCCAGGCGACCTGGGACTCGCAGCTCGCGTCGACCATGCGCCGTTACGGCCTGGCCATTGCCGAGGAAGCAGTAGCGGAGGCACTGATCGACGACTTGTCTGCGGGGTGACCGTGCTGTGGCTGGCCTGGGAGAGGAGGTCGGAGGCCGCAGGCGAGAGGGGATGCCCCAAGCTGGCAGCGTCGTAGAGCAGGCCCACATCATCACGAGCCTAAGCGCGCGGGCAAGACGGCTTGGTTGTCTCCACTGTTCGTGTAGAGGTCTTGTGCCGGAGCGATCGACGACGAGAGGTCAAAGTAGGCGAGCCTGCTCTTGACATCGCGTCAGCCCGGTCTCTTCTTGGTCGACATGCTTACGGTTTCGGCAGCGCCCACCCCGACATCATTCCCACACGATGGGCGACGACGGCGGGGACCCAGCACGAATGCCTGCTTTGCGGGCCGGAGCGCCCTACTTGGCGGCACTTCTCATGTCGTCAACCGAGCGCTTGGCGGGGCACCGGTCACAAACGGGTCGTAGGCCAGAGGCGAGCGGTATGCATCAAGGTCAAGATCCAGACAGTCTCAGCCCGCACCTCATACACCAGCCGATAGCTCTTGTGCGCAATCAACTCGCGGGTGCCCGGGATCTGGCCGGCCCGTCCCAGCAGGGGATGCTCAGCCAGTCGGCGGACTGCTGCGGAGAACACCTCATCCATGAGAATAGCGGCGAGCGGGTTGTCCTGAGCGATGAAGTCGATGATGTCGGCGCGGTCCTGCTCGGCGGACAGCGTCCACAGAACCTTCATGCGTCAACGTCAGGAACTTTAGCCTGCAGCTCAGCGCGGCGCGCCGCAAAGCGGATCTCGACATCGGCATCACTGGCGTACTGCCCGGACTCGATCTGCGCGCGCGCCGTGTCGACCTTGGCGCGCAGGAAGGCGTCGTATTCACGGGTCTGCCGCTGACGCTCGATGAACTCGCGCATCAGTTCACGCACAATCTGCGACGCCGGGCGGTGGCTGGCATCGGCCTCGTACATGAACGCGTCGCGCAGCTCGGGCTCGAGCTTCATGGTGAACATCGCTTCTTTGGGCATGACGGGCTCAGGCAAAAATATATCAACGAAGTATATACATCATCCATACTCCACGCTACGCGATGCCGCTGAAAGTGATGTGCTCGCTTTAAGCAGTGCTAGCACCTGAATCCGCATCGGCCATCAAAGCAAGCCTTCGTGGACTGCAGCTGCAGAATGCGCGTGCAGCGGGACCGACAATGGCCGCGCGAAGGCGGCAGGCATCGCGCGCCGATATGCGACCAGCAAAGAACACCCTGAGCTCTCTGGCTTCGGTGCTGGCGGCCCCTACCCACTGTCCGCCTTCACTCCCACTCGATCGTCGCCGGCGGCTTGCTGCTCACGTCGTAGGTCACGCGGTTGATGCCGCGGACCTCGTTGATGATGCGGCCCGACACCTTCTTCAGCAGCGCATAGGGCAGCTCGGCCCAGTCGGCGGTCATGAAGTCGCTGGTCTGCACGGCGCGCAGCGCGACGACATAGTCGTAGGTGCGACCGTCGCCCATCACGCCCACGCTCTTCACGGGCAGGAAGACGGCAAACGCCTGCGAGGTCAGCGCATACCAGCTCTTGCCGGAGACCGGGTCGACCGTGTTGCGCAGCTCCTCGATGAAGATCGCATCGGCGCGGCGCAGCAGGTCGGCGAAGTCCTTCCTGACCTCGCCGAGGATGCGCACGCCCAGGCCCGGGCCGGGGAAGGGATGGCGGTAGACCATGTCGGGCGGCAGGCCCAGCGCCACGCCGAGGGCGCGCACTTCGTCCTTGAACAGTTCGCGCAGCGGCTCCAGCAGCTTCAGGCCCAGCGTCTCGGGCAGGCCGCCGACGTTGTGATGGCTCTTGATGGTCGTGGCCTTCTTGGTCTTGGTGCCACCACTCTCGACCACGTCGGGATAGATGGTGCCCTGCGCCAGCCACTTCGCGTTCTTCAGCTTGCTCGCTTCCGACTGGAAGACCTCGACGAACTCGGCGCCGATGATCTTGCGCTTGCGCTCGGGGTCGGTCACGCCGGCCAGCTTGCCGAGGAAGACCTCGCTCGCATCCACACGGATCACCTTGGCATGCAGGCGGCCGACGAACATGTCCATCACCATCTGGCCTTCGTTCAGACGCAGCAGGCCGTGGTCGACGAAGACGCAGGTGAGCTGGTCGCCGATGGCGCGATGGATGAGGGCCGCGGCCACGCTGGAGTCGACGCCGCCGGACAGGCCGAGGATGACTTCCTCGTCGCCGACCTGCTCACGGATCCTGGCGACGGCTTCGTCGATGTAGCTGCCCATCTGCCAGTCGCCCTTGCAGCCGGCGATCTCGCGGACGAAGCGCGTGATGATGGCCGCGCCCTGCAGCGTGTGCGTGACCTCGGGGTGGAACTGGAAGGCGTAGAGGCGGCGTTCTTCGTCAGCCATGCCGGCGATGGGGCAGCTGGGGGTGGACGCCATCAGCTTGAAGCCCGGCGGCAATGCGGTGACCTTGTCGCCATGGCTCATCCAGGCCTTGAGCATGCCGTGCTTCTCGGGCGTCTCGAAATCCTGGATGCCGTCCAGCAGCGCGGTGTGGCCGTGGGCGCGCACCTCGGCATAGCCGAACTCGCGGTGGTCGCTCCACTCGACCGTGCCGCCGAGCTGCACGGCCATCGTCTGCATGCCGTAGCAGATGCCGAGCACCGGCACGCCCAGATCCCACACGGCCTGCGGCGCGCGCAGTTCGTGGTCTTCGTAGGTGGACGCGTGGCTGCCGCTGAGGATGATGGCCTTGGGCGCGAACGAGCGGATGAAGTCGTCGGAGACGTCGTTCGGATGGATCTCGCAGAACACCGCGGCCTCGCGCACGCGGCGGGCGATGAGCTGCGTGACCTGGGAGCCGAAGTCGAGGATCAGGACCTTGTCGTGTTGCATAAGGCGTCTTTCAGGCCGGCTGGACGGGCTGCACCGGCGGGTGGCTGCGGAAGAAGAAAAGGGTGATCAGCATGGCCGTGGCCTGCAGCGCGGCGCAGGCGAAGAAGGGCAGGCCGATGAGGATGTCGCCCGCCGGGCGGTGCGACACCTGGGCGAGCAGCGTCAGGCCCACGAGAGGCGCAATGACCGCCATCAGGCTGTTCAGCGATGACACGGCGCCCATGGCCCGGCCCTGCTGGTTGGACGGCGCGGCGTTGGAGATGATGCTCTGCAGCGCGGCGGTGGCCACGCCGCCCAGCAGGTTCAGGCCGATGACGGCGTACATCATCCAGGGCTGCGTGGCCAGGCCGAAGCCGAGGTAGGCGAGCGAGGCCGACGTCATGCTGATGAGGGCCAGCCGCTGCGCACTGAAGCGCGCCAGCAGCGGCTTGAGCAGCACGCCCTGGCTCAGCACCGAGACGATGCCCACCGCCAGCAGCGACCAGCTCACCTCCAGCGGCCCCCAGCCGAAGCGGAACTTGGTGTAGAGCACCCAGGTCATGTGCAACATGAACTGCGCCAGCGACGACAGCGCGATGACGGTCACCAGCGCGCCGACGCCTTTCAACGCTGCGAGCCCGCGCAGCGCCGTCACGGGGTTGGCCTTCTTCCAGTCGAAGGGGCTGCGCCTGTCCGCGGGCAGGGACTCGGGCAGCACGAAGAAGCCGTAGCACCAGTTCAGCACCGCCATGCAGCCGGCGGCGATGAAGGGCCAGTGCACGTCGTAGTGGCCGAGCCAGCCGCCCACCACAGGCCCGAGGATGAAGCCGATGCCGAACATCGCGCCGAGCTGGCCGAAACGACGCGCGCGGTCCTCGGCGGGCGTGATGTCGGCCACGTAGGCATTGGCGATGGCGATGTTGGCCTGCATGGCGCCCGAGAACAGCCGCACTGCCACCAGCATCCACAGCGCGGTGGCCATGGCCGTGACGAAGAAGCTCAGCGCCAGGCCGGCGAAGCCGATCAGCAGCACCGGCCGCCGGCCGAAGCGGTCGGACAGCGAGCCCAGCACCGGCGAGCCCATGAAGTTGGCCACGCCGAAGGCCATGGTCACCAGCAGGAAGGCCGAGGTCTGCTCGTCGTTGCTGTGGGTGAATGTGCCGACGATGTGCGGCAGCACGGGCACCATCAGGCCGATCGAGATCATGTCGATCAGCACGGCGGCCATGATGAAGCCCATGGCCGGGGTGCGTTGCGTGGATGGGCTCATCGTGTTCCTGAAAAGCGAACGGGGCGATCTGGCATCGCCCCGTCCTGCGGTGCCGCCCGGCGAGGGCGGACTCAGCCTGCGCTGCGGTAGTTCGGCGCTTCCTTCGTGATCTGCACGTCGTGGACATGGCTCTCGCGCATGCCCGCGGTGGTGATCTCGACGAACTCGGCCCGGTTCTGCATGTCCTCAATCGAACCGCAACCGCAGTAGTGCATCGACGCCTTCAGGCCGCCGGCCATCTGGAAGATGACCTGCACGACCGAACCCTTGTAGGGCACCTGGCCCTCGATGCCTTCCGGCACGAGCTTGGACGTGTTGGGGTTGTTGGCCGACGTGTCCTGGAAGTAGCGGTCCGCGCTGCCCTTGGCCATCGCGCCCATGGACCCCATGCCGCGATAGCTCTTGAAGGTGCGGCCCTGGTAGAGCACGACCTCGCCGGGTGCTTCCTCGGTGCCGGCGAAGGCGCCGCCCATCATGACGCAGTCGGCGCCCGCGGCGATGGCCTTGGCCAGGTCGCCCGAGTAGCGCACGCCGCCGTCGGCGATGACCGGCACGCCGGTGCCCTTGAGCGCGGTGACGACGTTGTCGATGGCCGTGATCTGAGGCACGCCGACGCCTGCGACGATGCGCGTCGTGCAGATGGAGCCCGGGCCGATGCCGACCTTGACGCCGTCCGCGCCGGCCTCGACCAGCGCCAGCGCAGCCGCACCGGTGGCGATGTTGCCGCCGATGACGTCGACGTTCGGATAGGCACGCTTGACCCAGCGCACGCGCTCCAGCACGCCGGCGCTGTGGCCGTGGGCAGTGTCGACGATGATCGCGTCAACGCCGGCCCTGACGAGCAGCTCGACACGCTGCTCGGTGTCGTCGCCGAAGCCGACCGCCGCGCCGACGCGCAGCTTGCCTTGCGCGTCGCGGGCAGCGTTGGGGAAGCTGGTCTGCTTGGTGATGTCCTTGGTGGTCATCAGGCCGCGCAGCTCGAAGGCGTCATTGACGACGACGACGCGCTCCAGCTTGTGCTTGTGCATCAGCGCCTTGGCCTCGTCGGTGGAGGCGCCATCCTTGACGGTGATGAGCTTTTCGGCCGGCGTCATGATCTCGCTGACGCGGGCGTCCATGCGGGTCTCGAAGCGCAGGTCGCGGCCGGTGACGATGCCGATGACACGCTTGCCCTCGACGACCGGGAAGCCCGAGAAGCCATGCAGTTGCGTCAGCTCCATCGCCTCGCGTACGGTGGCGTTCGGGCCGATGGTCAGCGGTTCGCGGACGACGCCGCTCTCGTAGCGCTTGACGCGGGCGACTTCGCGCGCCTGCGCCTCGGCACTGAGGTTCTTGTGCACGATGCCGATGCCGCCTTCCTGGGCGATGGCGATCGCGAGGCGGGCCTCGGTCACGGTGTCCATCGCGGCGGACACGAGCGGCAGGTTCAGGGGAATGTTGCGCGACAGACGGGTCGCAAGGCTGGTGTCGCGAGGCAACACCTGGGAGAAGGCTGGCACCAACAGAACATCGTCGAAGGTGAGCGCTTTGCCGAGAAGGCGCATGATGGAGAAGCTCCAGACGCAAAGCGGCATTATACGGATGGCCTCACGGCTACACTGACCGCATGCCTCGCAAGCCCCTCTTCGCCCTCCTGATCGGCCTGGCCCTGGCCGCCTCCGCCCAGGCTCAATGGAAGTGGAAGGACGCCAAGGGCAACGTGCAGTACAGCGACCGCCCGCCGCCGTCCGGCACGCCGGACAAGGACGTGCTGCAGCGCCCGCCCGGCGCCACGCCACCCGCCATTTCTGTCGTGCCGGCAGGCCAGCCCGCCAGCGCGGCTTCCGCTGCCGCACCGCGGCCCGCCGCCAGCGCGCCGACCAAGGCCGAGCAGGATGCCGCGGCGCGCCAGAAGCAGGAACAGGACCGTGACGGCGCGAAGCAGAAGGAAGAAGAACGCCGGGTGGCCGAGCAGAAGCGCGAGAACTGCACCCGCGCGCAGGCCAATCTGCGCGATCTGCAAAGCGGCATCCGCATCACGCGCACCAACGAGCAGGGCGAGCGCGTCTTCATGGATGACGTGCAGCGCCAGGCCGAAGTCGAACGCGCGCGCAGCCTGATCACCAGCGAGTGCAAGTAGGTCAGCCGCCGCCTGCCTTGGGCCGGTGGCGCGAGACGATGCGCTCGCCCCGCTTGGCATAGCGCAGTCGGCGCGCCTCTTTCGGGTCCACGGTCAGCGGTCGGTAGACCTCGATGCGGTCACGTTCGCGCAGCGGCGTGTCCAGCGGCCTCGCGCGGCCCCAGATGCCCACGTGGAGCTGGCCCAGCGGTGGGCTGAAGTCCACGCAGGACGCCAGCACTGAAGCGATCGTGGCGCCCTCTTCCACCTCCAGCCACCGCTGCCGCACGTCGCCGGCCGCGGGGCTCCACACCAGTTCAACGCGCACCGTAGAGGCCTTCGGCTCTCTGTACGAAGCTGTCGACGAAGGTATTGGCAATGCGGTCGAACACCGGGCTGACGACCGCCTCCAGGGCGCCGCTGCTGAAGGCGTAGTTCAGGTTGAAGGCGATCTTGCAGGCCGTCGCGGCGTTGGCGCTGGCCGGCTTGTTCAAGGGCTGGAATTGCCAGACGCCGTCCAGGTGCGAGAACGGGCCGTCCACCAGCTCCATATGCACCTGGCTGTCGGCCTCGTTGCGGTTGCGTGTGGTGAAGGCATAGCGCACGCCGGCATAGGCCAGATGCAGACGCGCCGTCACGGTGTCGCCCTCGCGGGCCAGCACCTCGACCTTGTTGCACCACGGCAGAAACTCCGGATACCGCTCCACGGCGGTGACCAGCTCGTACATCTCGGCCGGCGTGTACCAGAGCAGAACTGACTTTTTGACCTGCTTCATAGAATGCCAGGATTGTAAGAAGGGCTCAGGGCCCCACATCCCACTTCATGTCCATCGCCGAGAACCGCCGCGCCCGTTACGACTACCACATCGAAGAGCAGTTCGAGGCCGGTGTCGTGCTCTCAGGCTGGGAGATCAAGGCCATCCGCGCCGGCCAGGTCCAGCTGACGGACGGTTATGTGCTGATCAAGAACGGCGAGTTGTTCCTGATCGGCTGCCGCATCAATGCGCTGCGCAGCGCGTCGACCCACGTGACGCCCGAGGCCGACCGGACGAAGAAGCTGCTGATGCACAAGGCCGAGATCAAGCGGCTGGTGGGCAAGGTCGAGCAGCGCGGCTTCACGCTCGTGCCATTGAACCTGCACTACAAGGGCGGCCGCGTGAAGGCCGACATCGCGCTGGCCAAGGGCAAGGCCGAGCATGACAAGCGCAACACCGAGAAGCAGCGGGACTGGGAGCGTGAAAAAGGGCAGTTGATGCGGCACGCAA
>SEEY01000880.1 GCA_004211235.1 Rubrivivax sp. | reverse complement strand
GCGCTGGGCAACGTGGCCGAGGCCCATCGCGACCTGGAGGCGCGCCGGCTGCTGGGCAGCGCGGTGCTGTTGCCTTGACGCGTCGCTGGCGCTCCTGACGCGTTCTAGGCGGCCACCGCCTCGACCACCGCGAGCGCAGGCCGCGCCTGCGCCCAGCCGAGCGCGATCTCGAAGCTGAAGCTCGAACCGACATCCGGTTGGCTTTCCACCTGCACCTCGCCACCCATCAACGTGACGAGGCGCTGCACGATGGTCAGCCCCAGGCCCGTGCCGCCGTAGCGGCGCGTGATGCTGCCGTCGGCCTGGGTGAAGGGGTCGAAGATCTGGCCGATCTGCTCGCGCGTCATGCCGATGCCGGTGTCGGTCACGGCCGCGCGCAGGCGCAGCTGGCCGGGAACGTCGCCCGTCCGCGGCTCGGCCAGCGCGATTTCAACGCGCACCTCGCCGCGGTCGGTGAACTTCAGCGCGTTGCCGATCAGGTTGATGAGCACCTGGCGCAGCCGCAGCGCGTCGCCGACGAGGGCGTCCGGCACGCCCGGCTGCACCCGCGCGTGCAGCTCGATGCCCTTGCCGTGCGCCTGCAGCAGCAGCGGCTGCAGGGCTTCGCGCAGGCACTCGTCGAGGCTGAAGGGCTGCTCATCCATGACGATGCGGCCGGCTTCGATCTTGGCCACGTCGAGCAGGTCATTGATGATGGTCATCAGCCCCTTGGCCGATTCGTGCGCCATGCCGATGAAGCGGCGCTGGCGCTCGTTCAGGTCGTTGGACTGCAGCACCAGTTCGGTCAGGCCGAGCACGCCGTTCATGGGCGTGCGGATCTCGTGGCTCATGTTGGCCAGGAAGCTGCTCTTGGCCTGGCTGGCCGCCTCGGCCGCCTCGCGGGCGGCGACGAGCGCGGCCTGGCTGGCCTTCAGGTCGGCGATGTCGCGGGCGTTGAGCAGCATCACCGTGTCGCCGGTGACCGGGTCGCGCATGGGCCGCGCATCCAGCGCATGCCAGCGTGGGCCGTCCAGCGTGAGCAACTCCACGTCCTGGCGGCAGGTCTCGCCGCGTTGCACGCGGCCGAGGATGCTGGCGGCGTCCGGCGCATGGGCGAAAAGCCGGGTGAACTCCGTGTGGCCCGCCGCCGGCAAGGTATCGCCGAAGGTGAGCGCGGCCGCCGGGTTGCGCATCAGCAGCTCGCCCGTGTGCAGGCCGAATACGGCAATGCGCACGGACGTGTGCTGCAGCGCCTCGACGCCGCGGAGCATGGCGAGGTCGGCCCCACCGCCGAGCGAATCGGCCGCGAACAGCATCACCTGCCGGCGGTCGGGCGTGCGCATGCCGCGCGAAACAAGCATGACGGTCGTGGGCTCGCCCTTGGGGTAGAGCGTCCACTGCTCGCGGACGATCCGGCCCTGCGCGTGGTCCGCGGCTGTCACGGCCAGGCGCTCGCGCACGGCGTCGCCATGCTCGGTGTAGTCGCGCGAGAGGAACTCTTCGGCGCTGTCGGCATGCCAGAAACGCAGGGCCGCGGCATTGGCCCAGAGGTTGCGCTGCTGTTCGGGGTCGAAGACCCACAGGGGAACGTCGAGCCAGTCGTAGTGGCTCAGGCTGGCGAAGTCGAGAAGCATGACAAGGGCTGTCGGAAGGCGCGCGATTGTGACCTTTAGTTACTATTCACATTGTGAACTAATGCACGTGCCCCGCAAGCACCGGATCAGCCGCGCCGCAC
>SEEY01000153.1 GCA_004211235.1 Rubrivivax sp. | reverse complement strand
TCGAACATCAACAGCGTCTTCTTCAGGCCTTCGGCGGCCACGGGAGCGACTTGCGCGTCGTCCAGCAGTTCGATCAGCGGATGCACGTTGTAGCCGCCCACCATGGTGCCCAGCAGCTCGGTGGCCTTGGCCTTGGAGAGCAGGCTGACGGCGATGTCGCCGTGCGCCACTGCGGCCAGGAAGGACGCCTTGACCTTGGCCGCATCGTCCACGCCCGGGGGCACGCGATGGGTCAGCAGGTCGAGCAGGAAAGCGTCTTCACCAGCCGGCGGGGCCTTGATCAGCTCGATCAATTCGGCGACCTGCTTGGCCTCCAGGGGCAGGGGCGGGATGCCGAGGGCAGCGCGTTCGGCGGCGTGTTGGCGGTAGGCGGTGAGCATGGATGAACTCCTGGGACGGGATTGAAAAAGTCAGGCGCGCGGCGCGATGACGCGCAGGCCCTTGAAGTAGTCGCGGAAGAAGCCCGCGTCGCGGGTGATCAGGCCCTGGCATTGCAGCAGGGCGTGGGCGCCGATGAGGAAGTCGGGCACGGTGCGCTTGATGTCCTGGGGCGACACCTGGCTTGGCAGACGCTGGCGGTAGCGGCGCTGCATCTCGCCGGCGCGCAGCGCGGCGCGCAGCTCCACCGGCGAGAAGCCGATGCCGATGGCCTCCAGGGTTTCCAGCACGATGTCGCTGTGGCCCAAGCCCGCGACAACCTCGCTGACCACGACCTCGCAGGCCACCACCGGCCCGGTGGACAGCGCGCTGCGCAGCAGCTGCTCTGCCTCGTCGGCCGACGGGCCGTCGCCGATGTAGTCGACCAGGATGGAGGTGTCGACGGCGATCAAGGGCGGACCTGCGCCATGGCGGGGGAGGGCAGCGGGCTGAGCATGGATCAGGCCTCGTCCGGCGGCGGATAAGGGTCGCCCGGCGCGCGGCCGCGCAGCTCGCGCATCACGTCGTCCGTCGTCACGCCCTCGGGCAGCTTGATCCGGCCGCGCATCTTGGACAGGGCGTCGCCGACATCCTTGCGCAGGATGATGCGGCCACCGTCCAGCTCGACCTTGAGCGTCGTGCCCTTGGTCAGGCCGAGCGCATCTCGGACGGCTTTGGGCAGCGTGATCTGCCCGCGTTCGGCAACGGTGGCTTCCATGCGGCCTCCAGCGGCTGAGCGCCACGGGAGGCAGCGTCTCAGGTATGCATCAGAAAGTATGCATGCATTCTACATACCTGTATCGGCAGGTTTCAAGCGGCCCGATGCTTCACTTGCCCGCCGAAGGGGTGATGCCCAGGCTGTTGCGCGCTGCCTCGGCAGCTTCCGCTTCGGGGTCATTCAGCTTGGCGGCGCGGGCGGCCTCCATCAGCTTGATCTGCTCGGGATGCACGCAATCGTCCAGCAGGCGCTGGCCGATCTTGGTGTCCAGCAGCATGGACTTGTTGGCGATCTGGATCATCAGCGTGCGGCCGGTCACGTCTTCCAGGCGCAGCGCGCCGGTGGACGACAGCACCGGCTTCATCGTGATCAGCATCTTTTGCCAGGCGACCGTGATGTAGCCGGCCATCTTGCTGTGCTTGTCGATGCGCACGCTCTGCTTGAACTCGCAGGCGTAGTCGCCAAGGTAGGCGCGCTCGGAGGCGGCGAGCTGCGCCTCGTCGGCGTCAAGCAGCACCGGCTCCGGCGGCGGGGGGAGTGCCTTCTTGACTGGCGCAGGTCTGGCGTGCGACTTGGCCGCCACCGGTTTCCCCAGGGGCTTGGCCGTCGGCGTCTCCGCCATGACGGGCAGGGCGGCACAGAGGATCAGGGCAGCGGCGCTGCGGCGGAGCAGGGTGATCGGCATCGGTGGTGAAGCGGCAAGGAGAGAGAAGAAGGGCGGCGCGTGATGTCCGCAGAACGGCGGCTCAGGCGTGCAGAGATGCCGGCATTGTCCGGCGTCGTGTCGCGCACGCCGGTTCGTGATTTACCCGATGGATGCTGGGAAAAACACGCGACGGGCCTCGGCTGGAAGCTCGCGCCCCGTGCGTTCGGCGCGCTCCAGCACCGTCCAGAAATAGCGGTAGCTGGCGCGGTCGTGCAATCGGTCACGGAAGGACGTGGGCGCCCATTGCGCGGCTTGCGCGGCCAACAGCAGCTCGGCTGCTTCGGCAATCTCGTCCGCGGCGGGCGCAAAGGCTTCGACGATGGGGCGGATCTGGTCGGGGTGGATGCTCCACATGCGGGTGTAGCCCAGCTCGCGCGCCGCGCGCCGTGCTGCGTCGGCCAGGCGTGCCGGGTCGCGGAACTCGGTGACGACGCAGTGTGACGGCGTCTTGCCGAATGCATGAGCGGCTGCCGATATCTCCAGCTTGGCGCGCACGACCAGCGGATGTTCGAACTGGCCCGGCAATTCCATCGCGGTCTTCGGAATGGCGCCGCCGTGGGCGGAGACGAAGTCCATCAGGCCGAAGGACAGCGACTCGATGCGCGGATGGGCGGCGATGCGGAACACCTCGCGCAGCGCGCCGTGGGTTTCGATCAGCACCTGAAGCGGCAGCTTGGGCTGACCATGGCGCTCGCAGGCCGCATCGATGGCGGCGGCGGCGCGGTCGACGTCGGCAGCACTGTCCGGCTTCGGAATCATCAGATAGGCCAGGCGCTGGCCGGCCCTGGCGATCAGCGTGTCCACGTCGGCCTCGAAGGCCGCATGGCCGAACGGGTGGACCCGCGCGCCGACGCGGCCGAAGCGGTTGGCGGCGCTTGTCGCCAGCTCGGCGATCAGCAGCGCGTGTTCGGCTTCGCCGCCAACCGGCGCGCCGTCCTCGGCGTCCAGCGTGATGTCGAAGACCGGGCCCAGCTCGGCCTGCAGCGCCAGGCTCTTGCGCATGCGCGCCTCGACGCCGCAGTAGTGGTCGACGACGGGCAGCGCGGGCCGCACGGCTTCATGGCCGAACAGGGCTTGGCGGGGGTGCAGGGAATCGTTCATCGGCAATGAAAAAGGGCCGGCAAGCCGACCCTTCATGAATGGGCGCGATGCCCGATTACAGCAGGTGCTTGACGCCGTCCTGCTCGTCCGTGAGTTCCTTCAGCGTCTTGTTGATGCACTCCTGCGAGAACGCGTCGATCTCGATGCCCTGCACGATCTTGTACTCGCCGCCTTCGCAGGTGACGGGGTAGCCGAACATGACTTCCTTCGGGATGCCGTATTCGCCGCCCGACGGGATGCCCATCGTCACCCACTTGCCGTTGGTGCCCAGAGCCCAGTCGCGCATGTGGTCGATGGCGGCGTTGGCGGCCGAGGCGGCCGACGACAGGCCGCGAGCGGCAATGATGGCCGCGCCGCGCTTGCCGACGGTGGGCAGGAAGACCTCACGGTTCCACTGCTCGTCGTTGATCAGTTCCTTCACCGACTGGCCGTCGATGGTGGCGTTGCGGTAGTCGGCGTACATCGTCGGCGAGTGGTTGCCCCACACGGCCAGCTTCTCGATGGCGGCGACGGCCTTGCCGGTCTTGGCAGCCAGCTGGCTGGCGGCGCGGTTGTGGTCCAGGCGCAGCATGGCGGTGAAGTTCTTGGCCGGCAGGTCCGGCGCCGACTTCATCGCGATGTAGGCGTTGGTGTTGGCGGGGTTGCCCACCACCAGCACCTTGACGTTGCGCGAGGCGACGGCATTGAGGGCCTTGCCCTGCGTCGTGAAGATGGCGCCGTTGATGGACAGCAGTTCGGCGCGTTCCATGCCCGGGCCGCGGGGGCGCGAACCGACCAGCAGGGCGTAGTCGGTGTCCTTGAAGGCGGTCATAGGGTCGCTGTGCGCTTCGATGCCGGCCAGCAGCGGGAAGGCGCAGTCTTCCAACTCCATGATGACGCCCTTCAGAGCGTTCTGAGCCTTCTCGTCGGGGATCTCCAGCAGCTGCAGGATCACGGGCTGGTCCTTGCCCAGCATCTCGCCGGAGGCGATGCGGAACAGCAGGGCGTAGCCGATCTGGCCGGCAGCGCCGGTGACGGCGACGCGAACGGGTTTCTTGCTCATGGAAGTCTCCGAAGGGGCAGTTGAAAAGGCGTTGACGAGGGCGTGCCGCCCTGAACCCGTCAAGTGTACGGGCATACCCTGTGCTGCAATCCGCCGATGCCACCCGCCAAGCCTCGCTCGCCCGCGCCGCTGTATGCGCAGATCCGCCAACTCATCGTCGCCGCGATGGCGGCGGGCGAATGGCGTCCGGGCGATGCCCTGCCCAGCGAGGCGGCGCTGGCCGAGCGTTTCGGCGCCAGTGCCGGCACGGTGCGGCGCGCGCTGGATGAGCTGACGGCCGAGCACCTCGTCGAGCGTCGCCAGGGCAGTGGCACCTTCGTGTCGACGCATGCCGCGCCGCGCCATCAGTTCCGCTTCCTCCGCCTGGTCGCGGACGACGAGGCCGGCGCCTTCACGCGGGAGCTGCTCGGTTGCCGGCGCCTGCGCGCCCCCGCGGAAATCGCCCGGCCGCTGGGCCTTCGCAGCGCCGAGCCCGTCATCGAAGTGCGCCGGCTGCTGCATCGCCGGGACCGACCCGTCGTGCTTGATGAACTCTGGCTTCCCGAACGGCATTTCGAAGGGCTCAGTGCCGAGGTGCTCAATGATCATCCCGGCACGCTGTACGCCCTGTTCGAGGCTCGCTTCGGCGTGCACATGGTGCGGGCCGAGGAGAAGTTGCGCGCTGTCGCAGCAACGCCAGCAGCGGCCGAATTGCTGCGCGTCGCCCCAGGAGAGCCGCTGCTCAGCGTCGAGCGTCTGGCCTACACCTACGGCGACAGGCCGGTCGAGCTGCGCCGCGGGCTCTACCACACCGGCGCCGACTACTACCGCAACGAGTTGAACTGAAACTGACAATGCGGCACTGCAGCAAGCCTGGGCGTAGGGCTTAGTCCGTGGCCCTAGAATCGTTTGGTTTCACCCCGATTACGCAGGGCTCGACCATGACGGACAGTGCAAAGACAAGAACCGTTTTTCGAAATATTCACGTCACCCAGATCGTCTCGTACCGCCTCCCGCCGGCCGGCATCGTCTCCATCCTGCATCGCATCAGCGGCCTGCTGATGTTCCTGCTGCTGCCCTTCGTGGTCTGGATGCTGGACACGAGCCTGACGTCGGAGATCTCGTACGACGGCTTCACCAATGTGTTCGTCGCTGGCATCTCGGGCCTTCCGGGCTGGTTCGTGAAGCTCGTGACGCTGGCCCTGCTGTGGGGCTATCTGTTCCATTTCATCGCCGGCGTGCGTCATCTGTGGATGGACGCGACGCACAGCGTGAGCAAGGCCCAGGGTCACAGCTCGGCGGTCGTCACGCTCGCGCTCAGCACGCTGCTGACGCTGCTGCTCGGCGCCAAGCTGTTCGGCCTGTACTGAGCTTCATTGCACAAGGACAACAACAATGAGCACTTTTGGCTCCAAGCGCCTTGTCGTCGGCGCGCATTACGGCCTGCGTGACTGGCTCGCACAGCGCATCACCGCCGTGCTGATGGCCCTGTTCACGGTCGCCGTGCTGGCCCGCTTCCTGATGCCTGGTGAACTCGGCTACGACCACTGGTACGGCGTCTTCGCGCCGCAGTGGATGAAGGTGCTGACCTTCGTGGCCATCGTCGCGCTGGCCTATCACGCCTGGGTGGGCGTGCGGGACATCTGGATGGACTACGTCCAGCCGGTCGGCATCCGGCTGACCTTGCAAGTGATTTCGATCGTGTGGTTGCTCGGCTGTGCCGGCTGGGCCATCCAGGTGTTGTGGAGACTTTGATGACGGCAAAGATTTCGACCCGCAAGTTCGACGTGGTCATCGTCGGGGCCGGTGGCTCCGGCATGCGCGCCTCGCTGCAGCTGGCGTTGGCCGGCCTGAACGTGGCCGTGCTGTCCAAGGTATTCCCGACCCGCTCCCACACCGTCGCTGCCCAGGGCGGCATCGGCGCGTCGCTCGGCAACATGTCCGAGGACAACTGGCACTACCATTTCTTCGACACCGTCAAGGGTTCGGACTGGCTGGGCGACCAGGACGCCATCGAGTTCATGTGCCGCGAGGCGCCCAAGGTCGTCTACGAGCTTGAGCACTTCGGCATGCCGTTCGACCGCAATGCCGACGGCACGATCTACCAGCGCCCCTTCGGCGGCCATACCGCCAACTATGGTGAGAAGCCCGTGCAACGTGCCTGCGCCGCAGCCGACCGCACCGGCCACGCGATGCTGCACACGCTGTACCAGCAGAACGTCAAGGCCCGCACGAACTTCTTCGTCGAGTGGATGGCGCTGGACCTGATCCGCGACGCCGCAGGCGACGTGGTCGGCGTGACGGCGCTGGAGATGGAGACCGGCGAGGTTCACATCCTGCAAGGCAAGACCGTGCTGCTGGCCACCGGCGGTGCCGGGCGCATCTTTGCAGCCTCGACGAACGCCTTCATCAACACCGGCGACGGCCTGGGCATGGCGGCGCGCGCCGGCATCCCGCTGGAAGACATGGAGTTCTGGCAGTTCCATCCGACCGGCGTGCACAACGCCGGCGTGCTACTGACCGAAGGCTGCCGCGGCGAGGGCGCCATCCTGCGCAATGCCAATGGCGAGCGCTTCATGGAGCGTTATGCGCCGACGTTGAAGGACTTGGCGCCGCGCGACTTCGTGTCCCGCTGCATGGACCAGGAGATCAAGGAAGGTCGCGGGTGCGGTCCGAACAAGGACTACATCAACCTCGACATGACCCACCTGGGCGGCGAGACCATCGCCAAGCGCCTGCCATCGGTGCTGGAGATCGGCCACAACTTCGCCAACGTCGACATCACGAAGGAGCCGATCCCCGTGGTGCCGACCATCCACTACCAGATGGGCGGCATTCCCACCAACATCCACGGCCAGGTGGTGGTGCCCAAGGATGGCAAGCCCAACGAGATCGTCAACGGCCTGTACGCCGTCGGCGAATGCGCCTGCGTCAGCGTTCACGGCGCCAACCGCCTGGGCACCAACTCGTTGCTGGATCTGCTGGTGTTCGGTCGTGCGGCCGGCAACCATCTGGTGGCTGCCGACCTGCGCAAGCAGTCGCACAAGGCCCTGCCGGCCGACGCGGCCGACCGTTCGCTGGCGCGCCTGGCGCGCCTGGACGGCAGCAGCAGCGGCGAATACGCCCAGGACGTGGCCAACGACCTGCGCGCAGCGATGCAGCAGCATGCCGGCGTGTTCCGCACCCAGGCCATGCTCGACGAGGGCGTGGCCAAGATCGCCGAGATCGGCGAGCGGGTGAAGAGCATCACGTTGAAGGACAAGTCCAAGGTCTTCAACACGGCCCGCATCGAGGCGCTGGAAGTCGAGAACCTGATCGAGGCCGCCAAGGCCACGATCGTCTCGGCCGCAGCCCGCACCGAGAGCCGCGGCGCTCACACGGTCGACGACTACGGCGACACGCCCGCTCACCCGAACGGTCGCAACGACGAGCAGTGGATGAAGCACACGCTGTGGTACTCCGAAGGCAACCGGCTGGACTACAAGCCGGTCAACCTCAAGCCGCTGACTGTCGACTCCATTCCCCCGAAAGTCCGGACCTTCTGACGGCCAGCCGCCTAGGACACCCAAAATCATGAAGCGCACCTTCCAGATTTATCGATACGACCCGGACAAGGACGCCAAGCCCTACATGCAGACCCTCGAGGTCGAGCTGGATGGCTCCGAGCGCATGCTGCTGGACGCGTTAAACAAGCTCAAGGCGGTCGACCCGAGCCTGTCGTTCCGCCGCTCCTGCCGCGAAGGCGTCTGCGGCTCGGACGCCATGAACATCAACGGCAAGAACGGCCTGGCCTGCCTGACGAACATGCGCACGCTGCCGGGCACCATCGTGCTCAAGCCGCTGCCGGGCCTGCCCGTCGTGCGCGACCTCATCGTCGACATGACGCAGTTCTTCAAGCAGTACCACTCGATCAAGCCTTACCTCGTCAACGACAACATCCCGCCCGACACCGAGCGACTGCAGTCGCCCGAGGAGCGGGACGAGCTCAATGGCCTGTACGAATGCATCCTGTGCGCGAGCTGCTCGACGAGCTGCCCGAGCTTCTGGTGGAACCCCGACAAGTTCGTCGGCCCGGCCGGCCTGCTGCAGGCCTACCGCTTCATCGCCGACAGCCG
>SEEY01000152.1 GCA_004211235.1 Rubrivivax sp. | reverse complement strand
GTGCATGGCCTGGCGGCCGCCCGTGTCCAGCACGTTGACCCACATCTCCTTGATGGCCCAGCCGAGTTGTTCGCCGAAGAGGTGGCGGCCGAACTCCGCGACCTTGGGCGTGATGAGGGCAGCGGCCTGCACGAGCAGCGGGCTGTCCGACGGCTGCAGCATGCGCGTGTGCGACAGCGCATCGGAGCTGTTGTTGGCCTCCAGCGCTTGCGTCGTGAAATGGTCCACCAGCGCGTTGACGAGCGCCGGCGGCAACACACCCGGCGAGCGCTGCAAAGGAATCGGGAACAGCCCGACGACTTCATCCGTCATGCGAACACCGCCGCGACCCGCAGCCACGACCAGTACGCCGCCAGGCTGCCGATCATGTAGAGCAGGACCGTGCGCAGCCGCTGCGCCGCCGGCCAGCGCGCGCTGACGCGCCACAGGCACCAGCAGGCGCCCACCGTCATCAGCTGGCCGATCTCGACGCCGACGTTGAAGGTCAGCAGCGCGACGAAGAGATGGTTGTCCGGCAGGCCGATCTCCTTCAGCGCGCCAGCAAAGCCCAGGCCGTGCGCGAGGCCGAACAGGAAGGCGACCAGCGCCGGCCAGCGGCGCGCCAGCGTCTCGCGCTTGTGCAGCGCCTCGCCGGCCACCAGCACGATGGACAGCGCGATGGTCGCCTCCACGGGCGGCGAGCGCAGCGTCAGCCAGCCCAGCGCGCTGCTGGCCAGCGTCAGGCTGTGGGCTGCGGTGAATGCGGTGATGGTCCACACGAGGCGGTGGCGGAAGCCGACGAGGAAGAGCAGGCCGACGACGAACAGCAGGTGGTCGATGCCGCCGAGGATGTGCTCGACGCCGAGCAGCGTGTAGGCGCTGGCGATGTCGCCCATGCCGCGCGGATCGTCGGCGGCGCCGTAGAGCTGCACGGCGGGTTGCGCCTTGGTGAGCGTGTAGACGCGGCTGTCACCGTTCAGCCAGACGACCTTGACGACGGCGGCCGAGTAGCGCTCGCCGACGCCCTTGACGGACATCGTGCCGGCCAGCCCCTGGTCGCCGCAACGCAGCAGGTTGCCGTCGGCGCTGCAGGCTGCCGGCCAGACGGGGGTCAGGTCCTGCGCCACCGGGCGCTTTTCGCCGGCGCCCCAGGCCCAGACGAAGTCGCCGCGCTGGGTCTCGCGCAACTGCAGCTCGGCCATGCTCATCTCATGGGCGAAGGCGGGCTGCACGGCTGCCGCCAGCGCGAACAGCAGGGCTGCGCGCCACCACGTCAGCAGCCGCTTCATGGCGCTGTCGCCTCGACCTTGACGGTGTACTTCCCGGCCAGCGCCGCGACGGCGGCGCTGCGCTGTTCGGAGAGCGTCGCGTCCGTCCAGTCCTGCAGGATCACGCCGCGCAGCGCTTCGAAGCTGGCGGGCTTGGCAGCGCTGCTGGCGTCCAGCCGCACCGCATGCCAGCCTTCCCGCGATTTCAGCGCCAGCCAGGGGCCGGGCGCGGCGCCTTCGAGCGCCTTGGCGAAATCCTCGCCGTAGCTCTGCAGCAGGTTGCTGTGCGGCCGGCCCTTGAACACCCGCAGCCCCGCCTTGGCGTCGCCCGGCGTGCCGGTGTTCAGTGTCTCGACGAAGGCGCGCACGGCGGCCTCGCCGCTCTCGCCGGACAGCACCGCCTCCTGGAAGTCGAAGCGGGCCGGTTCGTCGTAGCGCGCACGGCGCTTCTCGAACCAGTCGCGCAGCACTTCATCGGTGACAGGCGGCAGCTTGGTGCCGCCGTCGACGACGCTGAGCGCCTTGAAGATGACGCGCTCGCGGATGGCGGTGTCGCCCTTGTCGAGCTGCAGGGCCAGGCCCTCGCGGTAGAGCACCTCGTTGTCCAGCCACACCTTGCGCAGCGCCGCCATCTCCTCTGCGTTGGGCTCGTGGCCGCGCTTGGCCTTGAAGAGCTCGCGCGCTTCCTGCTGCGCGTCGGCGGTCAGGACGATCTCGTTCACCGACGCGGCGCCGCGATTGACGAGGCGGTCCACGCCGAACAGCGCCGCGCCGATGAGCAGGAAATGCAGCAGCGGCTCGCGCGCCCAGGCGGGCAGCGTGCGGTGGGAGGTTGTGGAGAGAGGCAGGGGGGGAAGGACGCTGGACATGGCGGGTTCGGTTTGAGCCCGCCATGCTAGAGATCCAACAAGTCAGAACGACGACAGCGGCGGGCCTTTCGACCCGCCGCTGTCAGGATGCACCCCGAGGTGCTTACTTCACGCCTGCGACGGCCACCGAGCTGGCCACTTCAACGTAGATCGGGTTGCTGTAGAACCAGAGGTCCGCCCAGGCGGCGACGTCGAAGGACACGGCCTTCTGGCCGGCAATCGGCGACGCGCCGGTGGCCGTGGCCAGGTGGGCCGGGCAGCCGTTGATCGTGCCCTTGTCCTGCGACCAGGTCACGTCAGCGGCAGGCTGGTTGGTGGCCACCGTCGTGCAGGGGATGCGCAGCATGGCCGTGTCGTTGGCGTTGGTGTAGACGTCGGACAGCGGGTTGCCGCTGGCGTCGGTCTCGTAGGGCACGGCAGCGGGCATGTTGGTGCCGCGCAGGCGCACGTACTGCGAGGCCTGGACCGCCGGGATGCGGAAGCTCATCTTCAGGAACACCGTGTTGTCCACGCCGGACTGGACCTGCGTCCACGCCGAGCCGCCGTTGCCGCTGAAGGTCTTCAGGATGGCAGCGGTCGTGTTCTTCGCGGCGGCCGGCACGGCGGCCAGGCCGGTGGTCGTGCCGTCGGCCTTCAGCCAGGCTTCGTTGCGCGGCCATTCGCCGGCGTAGTCGGCCGAGCCGGGCGTCTTCATGCCGGTGACGAGGCCGCGGATCACGTCGACGTGGTCCAGCACCGGCTTGTTGATCGGCTGGTTGATGCCGACCTGGGCCAGCGACGGGTTCGGGAAGCTGTAGGGCGCGAAGTTCGTGCCCGCAGGATCCCGCAGCACGACGGCGACGACGATCTCGGCGCCCGGGCGGACGGCGAGCTTCTCGCCCATCGTTGCGCAGCCGGCCTTGTCGATGTCGGTGGCGTTCGTGGCCGCAGCGATGGCGATGGTCTCGACCGCGGCATTGGTGCGGGCACCGACGCCGGGGTAGGAGGCGCAGGCCACGAAGGCGAGGCGGTCGATCAACTGGCCGGAGGCCGCCCAGACGTTGCCGGTGCGCAGGCCGTCGACGATGGGCTGCGGGCGCAGCTTGTCGGCGCCGTTGCGGACCAGCACGTGCGTGCGCTGGTATTCGCCGGGGTAGAAGTCCTGCGAGGAGCGGCGGTCATCCGGGCCGAACTTGCCGCGGTTGTGCCAGTCGGAGCTGGCGAAGAACCACCAGTTGCGGCCCTCGCCGAGCAGCGCGTCCCACACGCCGCCGACCTGGGCTGCGTAGACGCCGGTGCCGAAGTTGTTGCGCTTGACCTGGTACTCACCGCGGTTGTCGGCGGCGCCGTGGCCGGGCTGCGACTCGAAGCCGAAGGCGACGGCCGGGGCGGCGTTGTTGAAGTTGCGCAGGTGCTCGATGTTGTAGCCGTTGTTGCCGTTCGGGTTGAACGGGCCGGCGCGCTCCAGGTGGGCAGGCACGTAGTAGCTCTGCTGGCCGTGGAAGTTGGCCATCCACTTCAGCGCTTCGACGGTCTTCAGGTGGCCGCGCCCGCCGACGCCGGTGCCCGTGGCGGGGATCAGCTTCTTGCCGGCATCGCTCCAGCCGAGGGCGGCGGAGGTGGAGTCGGCGCTGGCCGGGTTGGCGCAGTTCCAGTTGTTGCCGGTCGCGGAGCCGGTCACATTGCCGCGGCTGGTGTCGGTGTCATTGCGGTCGAAGCAGTAGGACCACTGCGCGAGTGCATTCGCATTGCCGAGCGGCGTGTAGCCGGGGGCGTTGGGCAGCGTGACGTTGTCGACCGAGGCGGGCATCTGGCCGGTGATGACGGACATCGAGCTGTGCTCATGGCCGGCAACCACGGACTCCAGGCCGATGAACAGCGGCAGGTTCTTCTGCGCCGCGAGGTACTCGACGACGGGGTACTGGTATTCCTGCAGGGACTGCCAGCGCCACATGTTGCCGTTGCCGCCGACGCCGCCGTTGTTGCCCTTGATGTTTGCCGCGCCGATGCTGTCGGCCCAGGTGGTCGTCGGGCCCTTGCCTTCGACGAAAGGAAAGGCCGGGGTGGACAGCGAGGCGTCCTCGACCAGCGTGCAGTTGCGGTTGCCGGTGCCACCGTGGCCGGCCTGGACGAACCAGTCCAGGCCCCAGGGCGTCTCGGTCTTGTCGGTGACCTTCTTCACCAGCTTCTGCATGGAGATGGCGCCGTCCGAGCAGGTGGTGTGGTTGTGGAAGTCGCCGGACACGTACTTGCCCGGCGTCTTGCCGGCAGCCGTGGCGAGAGTGGGCGCGATGAACGCGGCGCTGCCGAGGGCGGCGAAGGCGGCCAGGGCGATCTGGCTCTTGGTGAAGAGTTGTGACATTGAAGCGGCTCCAGGGGGAAGGTGGGGAGGTCCGAAAACGGGGCGGATGCTATGGACCGGCCATGACCCCGGCGTGACGGTTCGGCGACGCTTCAGCGCAGGCCGGCGTAGTCGACGCTGAGCACTGCGTTGACCGGCTCGGCCGATTCGAAGATCAGGCGCAGCGGAAAGCTGCGGCCCACCTGAAGCGGCTGCTGCAGGTCCAGCAGTTCGATGTGCAGGCCCTCTTCGGCCAGGGTCAGTTCCTGCCCTTCGGCAATCAGCAGGGACAGACCTTGCCCGCCTGCAGGCGCGCCCGGCCCCGCCAGCCGGGCCCCCGCAGCCACGGGGGTCTCGATGCCGATCAGGCGGTCGGTCTTCTGCACCTCGTCGAAGCGCATGCACAGCCGCGCGCTGTCCGCGTCGATGCGCGTCGCCCGTGTCCACGGGTGCCAGATGCGCAGATGGCTGCTGTAGAACTCGCAGGCCTGCGCCGGGCGCAGGAAGGCGGCAGAGCCCAGTGCGACCAGCAGATGGCGGCGGGGCAGGGCGGACGATGTCATGTGCTTGGGCGGCTCGGTCAGGCGGTCCGAGACCATCGCAGCGGCACATGACAGCCGCGTGAAGCACGCGCGCCTGTCGCCGGCTGCCTTCATTGCGTCACGAGCCTGTCGTCTTTGGTCCCCACACTCCGCCACCGAACTCAAACGCAGCGGCCTCAGCGCCGCCCCGACCTCTCACTCCCTGGAGTTTTTGATGAAGCTCGCCACTCTCGCCCTGGCCCTCGGCCTGGTCTCTCCCGCCTTCGCGTCCGCTCCGCTGTCCATCGACTTCGAGAAGAACTGGGTCAACAACACCCCGGACAACGAGATCGGCGACACCTACCTCGCCCAAGGCGCGAGCTTCACCAACGTGCTCGGCCTGTCCAACGACGCCGACTTCACCTACTTCAGCAACGCGCCGTCGCCGCTGGGCGTGGCCTTTGTGCAGCTCGATGGCGTCGTCAACACGGCGGCCTACCTGAACGTCGCTGCGGGCGTGTCCGGCGGCCTGGGCTTCTACTACGCCTCCACCGACACCGCGACCATCAAGGCCTACTCCGGCCTGAACGGCAGCGGCACGCTGCTGGGCACGATCAACCTGGGCGCCACGGGCGACTACGACACCTGGAAGATGGCGGTGCTGAGCTTCGGCGGCACGGCCCAGTCCTTCGACCTGAGCGGCACGAACGGCGTGGCCGCGCTGGACAACATCTCCGCCGTGCCAGAGCCGAGCAGCATCGCGCTGCTGCTGGCTGGCGGCGCTCTGGTGCTGGCCCGCCGTCGCCGCGGCTGATCGCCAAACGCCAATCGCCAAAAGAAAAAGCCGGCTGTTCGCAGCCGGCTTTTTGCTTTTCGAGACGAGTCGTCAGCCAATGCGCCCGAGCAGCAGGTACTCCATCAGCGCCTTCTGCACGTGCATGCGGTTCTCCGCTTCATCCCACACCACCGACTGCGGCCCGTCGATGACGTCCGCCGCCACCTCCTCGCCGCGGTGCGCCGGCAGGCAGTGCATGAAGAGGGCGTCCGGCTTGGCGCGGGCCATCATGTCGGTGTCCACGCACCAGTCCGCGAACGCCGCCTTGCGGGCCTCGTTCTCGGCCTCGTAACCCATGCTGGTCCAGACGTCGGTCGTCACCAGGTCGGCGCCGACGCAGGCCTCTCGCGGGTCTTTGAAGACCTTGTAGCAGCCCGCGTCCTTGATGCCGGCAACGACCGGGTCGACCTCGTAACCGCTCGGCGTGCTGACGTGCACCGTGAAGCCGAGGATCTCCGCCGCCTGCAGCCAGGTGTTGGCCATGTTGTTGCCGTCGCCCACCCAGGCGACGACGCGGCCCTTCAGGCAGTCCATGTCGATGGAGCCGCGCCGGTCCATGCCGCGCACCTCGATGAAGGTGAACAGGTCGGCGAGGATCTGGCAGGGGTGGTACTCGTTGGTCAGCCCGTTGATGACCGGCACGCGCGAGTGGGCGGCGAACGCCTCGAGCTTGCTCTGCTCGTAGGTGCGGATCATGACGATGTCCACCATGCGGCTGATGACGCGCGCCGAGTCCTCCACCGGCTCGGCGCGGCCGAGCTGGCTGTCGCCGGTCGTGAGGTGCACGACCGAGCCGCCCATCTGGTACATGCCGGCCTCGAAGCTGACGCGCGTTCGCGTGCTGGCCTTCTCGAAGATCATGGCCAGCGTGCGGTCCTGCAGCGGCTGGTACTTCTCGTAGTTCTTGAAGCGGCGCTTGATGATGCCGGCGCGGTCGAACAGGTGGGCGTACTCCTCGGCCCGCAGGTCCTTGAACTGGAGGTAGTGGCGCATCAGTGCGTCCCCCGGCTTCATGGCTTGGGTTCGGCCAGGAAGGCCTTGATCAGCGGCACCAGCAGCGCCGTGATCTGGCGCGCTTCGTCGTGCGTCAGGATCAGCGGCGGCAGCAGCCGCACGACGCGGTCGGCCGTGACGCTGATCAACAGCCCGGCCTCCAGCGCGCGGCCGAGCAGCACGCCGCAGGGGCGGTCCAGTTCGATGCCCAGCATCAGGCCCTGGCCGCGGATGTCCACGACGCCGGCCTCGCCCGCCAGCGCTTCGGCCAGGCCGTTGCGCAGCGTCGCGCCGACGGCCTCGGCGTTCGCGAGCAGGCCGTCCTCTTCCATGATCGTCAGCGTCTCAACGCCGGCGCGCATCGCCAGCGGATTGCCGCCGAAGGTGGTGCCGTGGTTGCCGGCCTTCAGCACACCGGCGGCGCGCGGGCCGCAGACGACGGCGCCGATCGGCACGCCCGAGCCCAGGCCCTTGGCCAGCGGCATCACGTCCGGCTGGATGCCGGCCCACTGGTGGGCGAACCACTTGCCGGTGCGGCCGATGCCGCACTGCACTTCGTCCAGCATCAGCAGCAGGTCGCGTTCGTCGCAGATGCGGCGCAGCGCCTGCAGGAAGTCGACGCGCGTCGGATTGATGCCGCCTTCGCCCTGGATGGTCTCCAGGAAGATGGCCGTGACGCTGGGATGCGCAGCCAGCGCCGTTTCGACGGCAGCGATGTCGTTCAGCGCAGCGCGCACGAAGCCCGGCACCAGCGGCCCGAAGCCGGCCTGGATCTTGGGGTTGGCCGTGGCCGACAGCGTGGCGATCGAGCGGCCATGAAAGGCGCCCTCGAAGACGAGGATCTCGGGCGACTCGACACCCCGGTCATGGCCGAACTTGCGGGCGATCTTCAGCGCCGCCTCGTTCGCTTCCAACCCGCTGTTGCAGAAGAAGACATTGGCCAGCCCTGACACCTCGCAGAGCTTGTCGGCGAGTTGTTCCTGCAGCGGCACGCGGTAGTAGTTGCTCGAGTGGATCAGCTTGGCGATCTGGTCCTGCAGCGCGGGAACCAGGCGCGGGTGGTTGTGGCCGAGGGTGTTGACCGCGATGCCCGCCAGGCCGTCCAGCAGTCGTCGGCCGTTGGTGTCCCAGACCCAGGCGCCCTGGCCGTGCGAAAGCGCAACGGGCAGGCGGCCATAGGTCGGCATCACATGGGCGTCGGACGGGAGGGAGGCAGCGTTCATCGGGTCTCCGATTGGTTGAGGAAAAGTCGACTTTTGATTCTAGAGTCGATGCGCCGAGGTTTGTTGCGGCGCAA
>SEEY01000879.1 GCA_004211235.1 Rubrivivax sp. | reverse complement strand
GCACGGCGCAGGCGGCGTCGACCGCGGCTCGCACATTCGCCTCGTCATAGCCGAAACCGAAGTACTGCGCCGACGCCGCCAGCCGGGCGAGGTGGCGCTGCAGATGCGCGCAGCCGGCGGCGCGGCTTGCGCGCATGGTCTCGAACAGCGTGAACGGCTGCGCGCATCTGCAGCGCCACCTCGCCCGGCTGGCGGCGTCGGCGCAGTACTTCGGTTTCGGCTATGACGAGGCGAATGTGCGAGCCGCGGTCGACGCCGCCTGCGCCGTGCTGCCCGTGGGCGCGCATGCGCTGAAGCTGGTCCTGGCCTTCGACGGCAGCGCCAGCATCACGTCCAGTCCGCTGGCGCCATGGCCGCAGCCGGTCACGGTGCTGCTCGCCGCGCAGCCGACGCGCTCCGACGACCTGTTCCTGCGGCATAAGACCAGCCTGCGTGAACGCTACGACAGCGCCTGGCGCGCCGCCCAGGCCGAAGGCGCGTTCGACATGCTGTTTCATAACGAGCGCGGCGAGCTGACCGAGGGCGGACGCAGCAATGTCTTCCTGCTGCTGGACGGCGCCTGGCGCACGCCTCCGCTGGACGCGGGCGTGCTGCCCGGCGTGATGCGCAGCGTGCTGCTGGACGACCCGGCATGGGCCGCACGCGAAGCCAGGCTGACGGTGGACGACCTGATGCGCGCGCAGCAGCTGGTGGTGTGCAATGCGCTGCGCGGTGCGATGCCGGTGTCGCTGCGGCATATCGGCACATAAGGCAGCCCAGCGGACGGCGGCATCGCGCCGAACTTGTCCGATCTCAAGACTGGTGCAGCGGCAGCCATTAGGGTTGAATTGCCCTGACTTTTCCAGAAACCCATGCTGCAGGCCGACGCCTTGAACCAGGCGGCGTCCGGCTGGCCCGTGCCGCCGCTCGCCGAAGAACTGCCCGACCCCCTGCTGGCCTGCCTGCTCGACCTGGCGCGCCTGCACGGCCGCGCCGCCAGCCGAGCCGCGCTGCTGGGCGGGCTGCCGCTTGAAGACGGGCTGCTGACGCCTGAACTGTTCCTGCGCGCGGCGCGCCGGGTTGGCCTGGAAAGCGCGCTGTCCCGGCGCGAAATCGACGAGATCGGCGAGGGCGTGCTGCCGGTGGTTCTGCTGCTGCATGGCCGCGGCGCCTGCGTGCTGCTGCGGCGCGACGAGGAGGGCGCCCACCTGCTGCTGCCTGAGCAGGGCGCGATCGCGATGCCGCTGGAGCAGCTGCGGCTGCGCTACGCCGGCGCGGTGCTGCTGGCCAGGCCCGTCGTCAGCTGCGACGAGCGCAGCGCCGCCAGCGCGCCGCCGGCCGCTGTGCACTGGTTGCGCGACACCTTGCTGCCCCTGTGGCCGCTCTACAGCGAAGTCATGCTGGCCTCGCTGATGATCAACCTGTTCGCGCTATGCATGCCGCTGTTCTCGATGAATGTGTACGACCGCGTGGTGCCCAACCATGCGATGGCCACGCTGTGGGCGCTTTCTGCCGGCATGGGCGCCGTGATGCTGTTCGACTTCGGCATGCGCATGCTGCGCAGTTATTTCATCGACATCGCCGGCCGGCGCATCGACCTGCAGCTGTCCTCGCAGGTGTTCCAGCGCGTGCTGGACCTGCGCATGGCGGCGCGGCCCGCGTCCACCGGCGCGTTTGCCAGCAACCTGCAGGAATTCGAGAACGTGCGTGACTTCGCTACCTCGGCCACCATGGCGGCGC
>SEEY01000878.1 GCA_004211235.1 Rubrivivax sp. | reverse complement strand
CACAACGGCTGCCGCCGCCACGACGGGCTCACCCAAGGGTGCCAGCAAGGCCCGCGCCGCCGCCTTCGTCGACCTCGTCCACACGCTGGTCAACACCAACGAATTCACTTATCGCTTTTAAGAGGTCATCCGCCATGAGCCACTCTCACGACCATTCCCGTCGTCACTTCCTGGGCACCGCCGCCGGTGCGGCCGCCGCGGGCGCCTTCGGCTTCGGCAGCTTCGGCGGCCTTTCGTCGGCCTTCGCCAGCGAGCTGTTCGACCCCACCACGCCGCGCCAGCCTCACCACCCGGCCAAGGCCAAGGCGGTGATCTGGCTGCACATGGCCGGCGCGCCGAGCACGCTGGACCTGTTCGACTACAAACCCGAGCTGATCAAGCTGGCCGGCACACCGCTGCCCGAGAGCTTCGGCAAGGACCTGAAGACGGCCACCGACGGCGGCGTGGGCAACCTGTACGCCAGCAAGCGCACCTGGAAGCAGCACGGCGAGCAAGGCGCCTGGGTGTCGGACCTGCTGCCCAACATCGCCAAGCAGGTGGACAGCATCGCCTTCCTGAAGGGCAGCAAGACCGAGGGCAGCACGCACGTCATCGCGTCGCTGAAGCTGCACACCGCCGGCCTGGTGCCGGGCCGCCCGGCCCTGGGCTCCTGGGTGCAGTACGGCCTCGGTTCCGCCAACCCGGACCTGCCCGCCTTCGTCGTGCTGCCCACCGGCGTGGGTGCGGCCGGCGGTGGCCGTGGCGCGGTCATCTGGAGCAGCGGCTTCCTGCCCGCCGCGCTGCAGGGCACGCCCTTCCGCAAGGGCGACTCGCCCATCCTGCACCTCGCCCGGCCGGAAGGCATCACCGAGAAGGAGCAGCGCGCGCAGCTCGACCTGCTGCGTGCATTGAACAGTGACCATGCCGAGCGCTACCCCGGCGACACCGAGCTGCTGGCGCGGGCCAAGAGCTATGACCTGGCCTACCGCATGCAGGTCTCGGCGCCGGAGGCTGTCGACCTGGCGAAGGAGACGACGGCCACGAAGACGGCCTACGGCATCGGCACCAAGGAGACCGACGAATACGGCACCGCGCTGCTGCGCGCCCGCCGCCTGGTGGAGCGCGGCGTGCGCTTCGTGCACGTGATCTCGGGGGCACCGGACAACAGCGTCGATTCATGGGATGCGCACAACGGGCTGGAGAAGAACCACGCGGTGATGTGCAAGCAGGTGGACCAGCCGGTGGGTGCGCTGCTCGCCGACCTGAAGGAGCGTGGGCTGCTGGACACGACGCTGGTCGTCTGGGCGTCGGAGTTCGGGCGCACGCCGTATGGGCAGTCGGGCAACGGGCGGGATCACAACCCGTGGGGCTATACGCAGTGGATCGCTGGCGGTGGCATCAAGCCGGGGACGTATGGGTCGACGGATGAGATCGGGTTGCGGGCGGAGAGCGGGATCGTCGATACCTACGACCTGCAGGCGACGTTGCTGCATCAGCTGGGGCTGAATCACAAGAAGCTGGTGTTTGCGCATCAGGGGCGGGCGGAGAAGGCGACGACGGTGTTTGGGGATGTGATCAAGGAGATCCTGGCCTAACTCGTTTGTCTTGCGTGGCTGTGCGCCTCATCGCTGCATTGCCGGGAGTCCCGCCCGGCGGCGGGGTAACTTTCTTCTGCGGGGCCAGAAGAAAGTCACCAAAGAAGAGGCCCTGAACCGCACACGACCGCGGCGCCGCCAACAGCGG
>SEEY01000877.1 GCA_004211235.1 Rubrivivax sp. | reverse complement strand
GTCATGGGCAGCAGCTCGCTGGCGCCCGCCGGCGGCAACCAGCCTCATCCCAACATGCAGCCGTTTCTGGTGATGAACTGGATCATCTCGCTGCAGGGCATCTTCCCCAGCCGCGACTGACCGAGGAACCGCCATGTCCAACCCCTTCATCGGCGAGGTGCGTCTGTTCGGCGGCAACTTCGCGCCCTCCGGCTGGCTGCTCTGCGAGGGCCAGCGCCTACCCATCGCCGAGTACGAAGCACTGTTCCAGCTGATCGGCACGACCTACGGCGGCGATGGCCAGAACACCTTCGCGCTGCCCGACCTGCGCGGCCGCGTGCCGCTGCACTGGGGTGAGGGCAGCGGGATGTCACCCCGCAATCCGGGCGAAGCCGGCGGCACGGAGACCGTCACGCTCACAGCCGCGCAGATGCCCCGGCACACCCATGCCCTGACGGCGAGCACCGCCACCGCCACCGGCTCGTCACCGGGCGGCGCCCTGCTCGCAGCCACCGGCGTCGCCAGCTACGACCCCGGTCCTGCCACCACCGCCATGGCCACGGGCGCCGTCGGCGGCGCAGGCGGCGCACAACCGCACGAGAACATGGCGCCCAGCGTGACGGTGAACTACATCATTGCGCTGTTCGGCATCTTTCCGCAGGCGTTCTAGGAGCACGACATGGCCGATCCTTTCGTCGCCGAAATCCGCGTGATGCCCTACAACTTCGCGCCGACCGGCTGGGCCCGCTGCGATGGCCAGCTGATCCCCATCCGCCAGAACACGGCGCTGTTCTCGCTGCTCGGCACCAACTTCGGCGGCGATGGCAAGGTGACCTTCGCGCTGCCCGATCTGCGCGACAGCTTCGCGATGGGCGCCGGCGACGGGCCCGGCCTCAGCCCCCGCGCCGTCGGCGAGCGCGCAGGCGTCGCCGCCGTGGCCTTGCAGGCCAGCCAGATGCCCATGCACGGCCACCCGCTGATGGCCGGCGTCACGCCGGCCTCCACCAGCCCCGCCGGCAACGTGCTGGCGCCCACGGCCAGCGGCGCCAGCGTCTACCGCGCGCCCGGCGCGGCGGCGCCCCTGGCCGCGTCGGCCATCAGCCCGGCCGGCAGCGGCGCGCCACACGAGAACGTGCAGCCCTGGCTGGGGCTTACCTTCTGCATCGCCCTGCAAGGCATTTTTCCGCCGCGCGGCTGAATGGACCACCGCCTGCGCCCCGCAACGGCTGCCGATGCGCCCTGGCAGCTGGCGATCTATGCCGGCACGCGCGCCGACGAGCTGGCAGTGACCGGCTGGCCCGCCGCCCAGCGCGAGGCCTTCGTGCGCCAGCAGCACGAGGCGCAGCAGCGGCACTACGCGCTGCATTTCCCGCGCTCGGTCTGCCACCTCATCCTCGTGCAGGGCGACACCGTCGCCGGCCGGCTGTGGCTGGACGAGCGGCCGGACCGGCTGCACATCCTCGACATCGCGCTGCTGCCCGCCTGGCGCGGCCAGGGGCTGGGCACACGCTGCCTGCAGGCTCTGACAGCCGGGGGGCAGTCCCTGAGCATCCAGGTCGAGCTCCACAACCCCGCCCGGCGGCTCTATGAGCGGCTGGGTTTCCTGCTCGACGGTGTGCCGCAAGGCCTGCACCAATCCATGCTGAGACCGGCCACGCATGCCGAGGAGTGCCTGCCATGATGAACAAGCGTGACTTCCTGAAGGGCAGCGCCACCGCCCTCGCGGCCGGTGGCGCCACATCGGTAA
>SEEY01000876.1 GCA_004211235.1 Rubrivivax sp. | reverse complement strand
GTCCGGCACGCCAAGCGCCGTCACGAATGCGGACGCATTCCCCGGCAGGGACGGCAGGACCGGCAGGGACGGCTGCGCGGCGGCGCCGTCGGCCTGGTCGAGCCATTGCGCAAACGGCGCGGCGGCCGGGACCGGCGCGGCTGCGGTGGCGGCCGGCGGCTGGCCAGTGCCGGCGGCAACGGTTTGCGCTGCCTGCACGGCGGCGCCGCCGCTGGCCGCGGCCGGTGCCTGTGCCTGTGCCGTCGAGGCGGCGGTGTTGACTAAGGTGGACATCATGCTCATCCCTGGCTCATGCCTGATTCGGTGTCGCTGTGCATCGCATACGCGGCCCAGCCGTCTTTGTTGTTACGAAGTTGCTCCAGGCGGGCTGCCAGCGCGCCGGAGGCCACGGCCGTGGCCTCGAGGGCCGCGTCGTGCGCCGTGCGCAGGCGCTGCAGGGCCTGGCGTTCGGCCGCGCTCCATGGACCGCGTGCGGCCAGCGCCTGCACTTGCGGCGCCAGCGCGTTCACGTGCTCCCCGAGCCGCGCCCAGTCGGCGGCGGCGGCGGCGGCGCGCAGCGCGTCGCCCATGCGCAGCAGCTGGGCCTGGCGCAGCTCAGCCATTGCGCGCCTGGACGCCGTGCCAGCCCTGGCGGATCGTGGTCATGATCTTCACGACTTCGTCGATCATGGCCGGATCCTGCTTGACGCCGGCGCCATGCAGGTGCTGCGCGCAGAAGTCATACAGGTTGGCCAGGTTGGCCACGACCTGGCCGCCGCTCTCGAAATCGAGGGAGCTGGACAGGCCATTGATGATGTCGACGCACTTGTTGATGCTGGCCGCGCGCGGCTCGTAGCGCTTGGCGACGATGTGGGCGCGCGCGCGCGCCAGTTCGTCGAGCAGGCCGTCGGTCAGCAGCAGGACGAGTTCGATGGGCGAGGCGCGCGAGGTCTGCGCGTCCAGGCTGGTGGAGTGATAGCTGGCGTAGGCTTCTTGATAGGACATGGTGGCTCTCTCAGGACTTGTCGCTGCTGAACAGTGCGTCGAACATGGAAAGGTTGGAGTTCATCGTCGACTGCAGCGCTTGCAGGTCGGTGTATTGCTTCAGGTAGCGCGAGTAGGCCGAGTTGTACATCGAGTCGAGGTCGGCCTGGCGCTTGGTCAGGGTCGCCGACAGGGCATTGTTGGCGTCGGTGCGCGTCTTGATCTGGCCGGTGGCGCTGTTGCTCCACTGGTTCAGGTAAGTGTTCAGGGAACCGGCGACGCCGCTCGGATTGCTGATGCTGGCCGAGCCGAGCAGCTTGTCGAGGCTGGTCGGATCGACCGCCAGCTGCTTGGTCAGGCGCCCCGAATCCAGGCTCAGCGAGCCGTCGCGGTTGGCGGTGATGCCGTAGCTGGCCAGCGAGGTGGCGCCGAGCGGACGCATCAGCGACACCAGGCGGCTCTGCAGGGCCGAGACGCCGGCGTCGTGCGCGAAGGCGCCGGCGCTGACCTTGTTGGCCGGATCGCCGGCGTCGACCAGGCCGTCGATCGCGCCCTTGAGCTTGTTGTAGGCGTCGACGAAGGACTGCACGTTCTTGGTGGTGCCGTTGCTGTCGCCCGAGACCGTCAGCGTGACCGGCGTGCTGCCCGTATTCTGGGCCTTGCTGACCGTGAACGACACGCCGTCGATGTTGGTGAAGGTGTTCGAGGATTGCTTGATCGCGGTGCCGTTCTCGCCGCCCAGCATGACGATCGCATCCTGCGC
>SEEY01000875.1 GCA_004211235.1 Rubrivivax sp. | reverse complement strand
GGGCTACATCGGCGGTGATGCCTTCCTGCGCCGCCGCGGCGCAGGAAGGCATCACCGCCGATGTAGCCCACCGAGGTCTGCAGGGGATCGGGCTCGCGCGGGCCGTTGCCGCCCTTGTTGCCGCCGCCCTTGCCGGGCTTGTCGAGTTGCTGGCTGCCGCCGGCACCGAAGCCCTGTGGGAAGCCTCGCTTGCCGCTCGTGGCCTGGCGTCGGTCGAAGGTCTGCTCCAGCGGGTTGACGTGATGGGGAATGAAGCCGTCGTCCTCGTCGTCGCGGCGCGGCGCGCGCTCCTCGCGCAGCGGGCGCGGCTGCTGGAACTGCTGCGGCGGCTGCGCTTCGGGCGGACGGCTCGGGCGCGGGCCGACGCCGGCATGGCGGTCGTCGTTGCGGCGCTTGCCGCGGTCGTTCTTGTTGCCCTGCTGCTGCGGCTGGCCCTGGCCCTTCCCCTGGCCGAAGCCCTGACCGCCCTGGCCGCCCTGGCCGGGGTTGAACCCCTGGCCGGGCTGCGCCTGACCCTGGCCGCTGTTGGACGTGTGGCCGGCGATGCGGCGAATGATGCGCACATCGTCGTCGCCCAGCTCGACCCACACGCCGCGCTTGAGGCCGCGCGGCAGCACCACGGTGCCGTAGCGAATGCGGATCAGGCGGCTGACCACCATGCCGACCGCCTCGAAGAGCTTGCGCACTTCGCGGTTGCGGCCCTCGGTGATGACAACGCGATACCAGCGGTTGGCGCCCTCGCCGCCGCCTTCCTCGATGCTCTTGAAGGCGGCCGTCTGGCCTTCCACGCTGACGCCTTCGAGCAGCTTGGCGCGCTGCTCGTCGGACAGCGCGCCCAGCACGCGGGCGGCGTACTCGCGCTCGATGCCGAAGCGCGGATGCATCAGCTGGTTGGCCAGTTCACCCGAGTTGGTGAACAGCAGCAGGCCTTCGGTGTTGATGTCCAGACGCCCGACGGATTGCCACTTCTGACCCTGCACACGCGGCAGCGAGCGGAACACGGTGGGCCGGCCCTCGGGGTCGTTGAAGGTCGAGACCTCGCCGGTGGGCTTGTGATAGGCCAGGATGCGCGGGTTCGGCGGCGATATGCGCACGCGCACGTCCTTGCCGTTGACCTTGACGCGGTCCCCGAAGGAGATGCGCTGGCCGACATGGGCGACCTCGCCGTTCACTTCGATCTTGCCTTCGGCGATCCACTCCTCGATGTCGCGGCGCGAGCCGATGCCGGACTGGGCCAGCACCTTCTGCAGCTTCGGCGCGTCGACGTCCGCGGCCAGCACGCGCTTGGTCTCACCGTCGGCTTCCGCACCCTCTTCCGCCTCGGGCCGCAGTGCCGGCGGCTCACCGGCCGGGCCTTCGGACTCCGCGTCCAGCGTGCCGGACAGCACATCGGCGAAGCGCGCCCCCGCGGCCTCCACGAGTTCGGGCGTCGCGGCCGGGCCCGGCAGGTCGTCGCCCGCCAGCGCCGCAGGCGCGGCGCCACCCTGGCGCTCGGCGCGATCCTTGCGGTTGCGACGGCGGTTGCGGCCGCGGCCGCTGCGCTCGTCGTCTTCGCCGCCGTCACCGTCCCCGGCGCCGCCTTCCTCACGCTCATCCGACCCATCGCCCGGCGTCGCCACGACGGCGGGTGCATCCGCGGCCAGCGAGAAAATCGGCGCCGGTTCGGTACCGGACGTCGCGTTGTCGACCGCAGCCGCAGCGACCTCCTCCACTGCAGCAGCCGCCGCC
>SEEY01000874.1 GCA_004211235.1 Rubrivivax sp. | reverse complement strand
GGGCGGCGCCGTGGCAGGCGGTATGCGCGGCGCTGGGTTTCCTCCTCGTCGGCGCGGCGGTCTACGACATCGCTTGCCAGGCGCTGGGCCGCACGAAGGACGGCCAGATCGGCAATGACGGCCGGGTGATGGTGGTCGTCGCGGCCTTCGTCGTCTTCGAAAGCTGGCTGGCCTGCCACCTGTTCGCCGGCCGGGCGGCCTTCCTCATCGTCGGCGCCACGCTCGCGACCATGATGACGGCCAACGTGGCGCACTGGATCATTCCGGGCCAGCGCAAGGTCATCGCGCAGATGCGTGCCGGCGAGAAGCCCGATCCCATCCATGGCCAGCGCGGCAAGCAGCGCAGCGTGCACAACACGTACTTCGGCCTGCCGGTGCTGGTGGCGATGCTCAGCAACCACTACGGCATGCTGCACCAGCATCCGCACAACTGGGTGGTGCTGTGCGTGCTGATGGCGGCCGGCGTGGCCATCCGCATCTTCTTCGTCAAGCGTCACAAGGGCGTCAACAGCTGGGGCGCCGTGGCGCTGGCACTGGCCCTGCTGGCCGGGCTGATCGCCTGGATGGCGCCGCGCCCGCAGCCGGCCGTGGCCGTCGTGGCGCCGGTCACGCTGGAAAGCGTCCAGGCGATCGCCGCGCAGCGTTGCCTGATGTGCCACACGGGCGAAGTGGCGCAGAAGGGTGTGCGGCTCGACTCCGCCGAAGGCATGACCAGCCATAAGGCGCAGATCTACCAGCAGGTTGTCGTTCAACGCGCCATGCCGCTGAACAACGCGACTGGCCTGACCGACGAAGAACGTTCGGTGATCGGTCGTTGGGCGCTGCAGAAATGATCCCTGACCCGCGCGCGCTGCTGCGTCAGCTCTACGACGTGGCGGTGGCGAGTGCACTGCCCGGGCGCATGCTCGCGGCGCACTTGCCGCCTCGGCCGACGGGACGCACGCTGGTGCTCGGCGCCGGCAAGGCCGGCGGCGCGATGGCCCAGGCGCTGGAAGCGGCCTGGCCCGCCGATGCGCCGTTGTCTGGCCTCGTCATCACGCGCTACGGCCACACGCCCCCAGGCTACCGGCCACGGCGGCTGGAAGTCGTCGAAGCGGCGCACCCGGTGCCCGACGCTGCGGGCCTGGCGGCCACCCAGAAGCTGCTCTCGCTGACCCGAGGGCTGACCGCCGACGACCTCGTCATCTGCCTGATTTCGGGCGGCGGCTCCGCGCTGTTGAGCCTGCCCGCACCCGGGCTGACGCTCGCGGACAAGCAGGCCGTCAACCGGGCGCTGCTCGACAGTGGCGCGTCCATCGCCGAGATGAACTGCGTGCGCAAGCATCTCTCGGCCATCAAGGGCGGACGGCTGGCCGTGGCCTGCGCGCCGGCGCGCGTGCTGACGCTGGCCATCAGCGACGTGCCTGGCGACCTGCCCGAAGTCATCGCCTCCGGCCCGACCGTGGCCGATGCGTCCACCTGCGCCGATGCGCTGGCCATCAGCCGCAGGTACCGTGTCGACCTGCCCGACACCGCCCGCGCCGGCCTCGCATCCGGAGCGTTCGAGACGCCCAAGCCGGGCGACGAGCGCCTGTCCGGCCATGAGCTGGTCATGCTTGCCACGCCGCAGATGAGCCTCGACGCCGCCGCCGCCGCGGCCCGGGCGCAAGGCATCGCTGCGCACATCCTCAGCGACGAGATCGAGGGCGAGTCGCGCGTCATCGGCGGCCTGCATGCGGCGCTGGCGCGG
>SEEY01000873.1 GCA_004211235.1 Rubrivivax sp. | reverse complement strand
CTGCGCGGCCAGGCCGGGCGTCAGGTCTTGGGCGGGCGAAATTCCAACACTCGCGCAGCCGCGTTGATCAATTAATAACGCGTGTTGATACCGATATCCGTATCTCGTGCAGTGCCCAGCCCCGAGACCGGACCTCAATGCCGCAAGGCGCGTCGACGGCAAGGGGAAACCTGGGGCCGCACGGATTGGTAGCGCTAAACAATCCGCCTCCAGAATGATTTATCGCAGTACTTCGCGGGGCTGAGCCTGCGGAAAGCTGCTTCCACGCTGCGCCGGTCTGCAAGCAGGCCGCGTATCGAAGGGGCCTTGCAAGCCCTTCAACCGTTCCGGCCCGCAAGGGCTCATCAGGAGACAAAAATGAACAAGATCCCACAGGACCGCGCCCGCAGGCGCTCGATGCCAGCGGCCCGGGGCGCGCTGACGCTCACCGTGCTTGCCGGCCTGGTCAGCCAGGCCTACGCGCAGCAGGCCGCAGCGCCGGCCGAAAAGCAGCAGCTCGACACCGTGGTGGTGAGCGGCTTCCGCAGCTCGCTGGCCGCGTCGGCCCGCGAGAAGCGCGACACGGTCGGCCTGTCCGACTCGATCCACGCCGAGGACATCGGCAAGTTCCCCGACAACAACCTGGCCGAATCCATCTCGCGCGTGCCGGGCGTGCAGGTCAACCGCGACTTCACCGGTGAAGGCCTGAACATCCAGGTGCGCGGCCTGGGCTCCAACTTCACCCGCATCCTGCTTAACGGCGCGCCCATCGCGTCGGCCGGCACGAGCGGCGGCAGCGCCTCCAACGCCAACCGCGAGGTGGACCTGGACTTCCTGCCGGGCGACCTGTTCTCGCGCGTGACCGTCTCCAAGAGCCCGACGGCGCAGACGCTCGAAGGCGCCATCGCCGGCGTGGTCGACATGCGCACTGCGCGCCCCTTCGACAAGGCCGGCACCCGCGGCGTGCTGAAGCTGCAGATGGCCAAGAACGACCCGTCGCCGCACGCCAGCACACGTGGCACGGCGCTGTACAGCACCACCTTCGGCGACACCTTCGGCGTGCTGGTCGGTGCGTCCTTCGCGCGCAACCGCGTCGCCACCCGCGGCTTCGAGGTCGGCTATGTGCAGGACTGGATCACGCCCCGCCTGGCCATTCCGTCGCAGTCCACTGCGGGCACCGCCGGCACGACGGCCGGTGCCTGGAACATCCCGACGACCGTGCCCGCCGCGGCGGCCGGCACCTACACCGTGGGCGGCGTGACGCAGACGCTGACGGCCGGCCAGGCCATCGACGCGGCCCTGCTCAAGACGATGAATCCGGGTGCCACCAACCAGCAGTTGGACAACGGCTATGTGCCGCGCCTGCCGCGCCCCGTGTACTTCGAAGGCCAGCGCGACCGCCTGAACGGCCTGCTGAGCGTCGAGTTCCGGCCGTCGGAGAACGTCGACACCTATGTCGACGTGCTGCTGGGCAGCAAGACCAACAAGCAGGAACGTTCCGACTTCAACATCAGCATGCGCAACGGCGCCGCCATCCCGATGGGGATGACGTATGACCGCACCGACTGCGCCAACTACTGCTTCGCCACCGGCGGCACCTTCCTGAACACGGTCGGCTTCCTCGAATGGCGCCGTCAGGACGAGAAGACCCACTTCACGTCGCTGACGCCCGGCCTGGAATGGCGCATCACCGACAAGTGGACCTTCACCGGCCAGGCCAACATGGCGCGCAGCGGCTTCAAGCGCCTGG
>SEEY01000872.1 GCA_004211235.1 Rubrivivax sp. | reverse complement strand
CCCGCCTGGGTGGCGACGAGTTCGCCATCGTCATCCGCGGCGCTCCCGATCACGACGCGCTCACGCAGATGCTGGAGCGCCTGCTGAACAGCCTGGCCGAACAGCTGCAGCAGCAGGTCGCCGGTGGCGTGACCCTGGGTGTCGTTGACCTGCTTGAAGCCGTCCAGGTCCAGCAGGATCAGGGCGAGCGGCTGCGTCGTGTCCGGGTCGCCGGTCAGCAGCCCCTCGAGCAGCGAGCGCAGCTGCGTGCGGTTCACCAGCCCGGTCAGCGCGTCGTTGTGCGCCAGCCAGTTCAGGCGCTGCATCGCCTTCTGCCGTTCGGTGATGTCGCTGGCCACGCCGCGCCAGCCCTTGAACCGGCCATCGTCGTCGGCCAGCCGTCGGGCGCTGAGTGACCACCATTTGCCGCCGGTCGCAGTGCGGGTGATGAGGATCTGGTCGCGAAACGATTCGCGCTGCGTCAGCATCGCCTTCAGCTCCGCCCAGCGCGCCAGCGCCTCGTCTTCCTGCGGCACGAGTTCCTCCAGCAGCGCCAGGGCCGGCTCCAGGCGAAGCCGGGACTCGCTCAGACCGAACACGGTCGCCAGCCGCGGCGACACGTGAACGAAGCGGTAGTCGCCGTCCAGCTCCCAGAGCAGGTCGGTCGTGTGGTCCTCGAAGTCGCGCAGCAGCAGGGAGATCACGTCGCTCTGGTGCGAGGCGCGGGCCTCGGCCACCATGCGCGCCGCCATCATGCGGGCGGAGGCCCACACCGTGTAGATGACGATGGCCGAGTAGCCGGCCAGCTGCATCGCGAAGACATGGGCCAGCGCGCCGCCGCGCAGGGCCAGGGCGCTGGCCGCACCGCTGCCGACCAGCGCCACGAACAGCGTGCCCGCGACCGGCACGGCCGCCAATGCGAAGCCGCCCGCGCACACCATGCCCGTCACGAGCACACCGACGAGGTAGCGCGACTCGGGGTCGGTGAGGTCGTAGGTCATCAAAGGCAGCAACGCCCACAGCGAGCCCAGCAGCAGCGCATGCCACAGCACGCGCCGAAGCGACCGCGGCGAAGCGGTACGGCGCGGAGGCCGCGCGCGTGACTGCCACCAGGCGCGAAAGCTCAGCACGGCGAGCATGGTGATGGCACCGGCCCACGGCAGCAGGGCCTCGTGGCGGCTCTCCCGCCACAGCGCCAGCGGCACCACCAGCGCGCACACCAGCTGGATGGACATGGCCAGCGGCGTCAGCCGCAGCACCGCCTGCATCTGCTGGGCCCGGAAGGCGGCTGCCTGATCCTGCGTGGCGTCGTAGAGGCTGGCGCGCTGGCGCAGCCGGGCCAGCCAGCCGACGAGTTGCCCGCGCAACGTGGACACAGGCGGCGGCTCAGGGCAGGCGGAAGGCGCCGACCGCCTGCGCCAGCTGCTCGGCATGCTGGCGCATGGCGCTGGACGCGGCGGCCGTCTGCTCGACCAGCGCGGCGTTCTGCTGGGTCATCTGGTCCAGCTCATGGATGGCGCCGCCGATCTGCGCAATGCCCTGCGCCTGCTCGCGCGCGCCGTTCGCGATGGCGCCCAGCAGGTCGCCCACCTGGCGGGTGCTGTCGACAACGGCGCGGATGGTGGCGCCCGCCTCGGCGACGATCTTCTGGCCGCTGTCCACGCGCTGGCCGCTTTCCATGATCAGTTGCTTGATCTCGCGCGCGGCCTCCGCGCTGCGCTGGGCCAGCGCGTGGACAGCGGCCAGAAGATCG
>SEEY01000871.1 GCA_004211235.1 Rubrivivax sp. | reverse complement strand
TTCGAGGTGGCGCTCATCGCGCTTTCCGCCTGGCTGCTGATGCGGCTGGCCCATCTGCTGTGGCGCCGCCATAGACGAGCACCGCGGCCACGCGCAGGAACAGCTTGCCGACGTTGAGCGGCAATGCATAGTTGCTGGCCAGGCGGCGCCACAGCAGATGGGCCAGCCGCATCAGCAGCCAGGCGGAAAGCGCGATGAGCGCCACCTCGAACAGCGGGCCGATGAGGTCGAGCCAGTCTTGCGCCCATGCGGGCAAACGGTCGTGAACAGTGCGGGTGAACTTTCTCATGGGCATCCGTGGGCCGGCGCCCGATGGGCGGCACGCGGCAGGACGCTAGTGTGTCCTGATAACGGCCCGACGCAGCGGGGCCCGATGGGGCCCTGGCCCCGCCCCGGGGCCCGGCCGCTCAGGCCTCGGCGGTGCGAAAGCGCGCGGCGGCATCGCGCAGCTGGCCGGCCCGCTCTTCCAGTTGCGCAGCAGACGCAGCGGTCTCCTCGACGAGCGCGGCGTTCTGCTGCGTGGAGTTGTCCACCTCGCGGATGGCCATGGCGAGCTGGCGGATCTGGTCGGCCTGCGATGACGACTGGCTGGTGATGTCGCCGACGATGGCGGCCACGCGCTGGATGGCCTGCACGATCTCGCCCATCGAGGTGCCCGCCTGAGACACGTAGGTCTCGCCCTGGTGGACGGTGTCGATGGAGGTGGTGATCAACGTCTTGATCTCGCGCGCGGCTTCGGCCGAGCGCTTGGCGAGCAAGCGCACCTCGCCGGCCACCACGGCGAAGCCGCGGCCCTGCTCCCCGGCCCGCGCCGCTTCGACGGCGGCATTGAGCGCGAGGATGTTGGTCTGGAACGCGATGGAATCGATGACCTGGATGATGTCGCCGATCTTGCGCGAGCTCGCGGTGATCTCGCCCATCGACTGCACGGCCTGCTCCACCACCGCGCCGCCGCGGTTGGCCAGTTCGGCCGCGCCCTGCACCAGGTGGTGGGCCTCGCGGGCGCTGTTCATGTTGTGGTCCACCGTCTGCTCGAGCATGCCGGTGCTGGCGGTCGTCTGCTCGACAACCGATGCCATTGCGTTGCCGCGGGAGGAGAGGTCCTGGTTGGCGCTGGAGATCTGCGTGGCAGACGTGGACATGTGCTCGGCGCCGGCGCGCACCTCGTGCACGAGGCCACCGAGCCGCTGCACGGCGTCACGCAGCGCGTTGGTGGCCCGCACAACCTCGTCGCGGCCTTCCAGCGCACTGGTGTCGCCCAGGTCGCCGGCGCCCAGTGCCTCGATGCGCCGGCCGAGCATGGCGCAGGCGCCGAGCGAAGCCAGGTAGTAACTGATCAACGCGTAGACGGCGATGGCCACGAAGCTGGCGGACAGCGCCATGGCCGTCCACAGCCCGCGGTTCAGGCGCGCCACGCGGGCCTCGACGAGCTCGCCCAGCCGGTTCTCGGCCGCGCGCTGCAGCCGGTCGGTCGCGGCAATCTGCTCGGTGCCGAGCGCGAACCAGGCGGCCGGCTCCACAGTGGGCTTCTCGCCGGCCACGAAGGCCTCGCGGAACCGGGCGCCGAAATCCTTGCGCACGCGCTCGGGCAGCTGCATGTCAAAACCCTGGACGGCGCCGGGGTTGGCCACGGCGATGCGCTTGAGCGCGCCGTTCAGGCGGGTCAGGTATTCCTGCGTCAGCGCATCAGCCTCGTGCAGGCGCTTCAGCACGGCTTCGGGCGGCGTGCCAAG
>SEEY01000870.1 GCA_004211235.1 Rubrivivax sp. | reverse complement strand
TTGATCGATGCCTCCGGCGCCGCCGCGCGCCAGGGCGCCGTGGCGCGGCGCGCCACCTGCGATCTGCTGGTCAAGTCGCTGGTGGCCTTGACCGGCCTGGCCGAGCCCGACCTGCGCGGTCGCCTCGGCACCGGCACCCAGGTACCGCGGCCGGCGGCGATCAAGGTGGAGGCGGTGCCCGCCAGGATGTTGCTGCAACGTCCCGACGTGGCCGCCGCCGAACGTGAATTGAAGGCAGCCAACGACACGATCGGCGCCGCCATGGCACAGCGCTATCCGAGCATTTCCCTGGATGGCAGCATCGGCCTGTTCCGCCTGGCCAGCGGCGGCGCCCCGGTCGATGCCTGGGCGTTGCTGCCGGCGCTGAACCTGCCGCTGTTCGACGGCGGCCGCCGCCGTGCCGACGTCGGCGCCGCACAGGCGGCCTATGAGGAGCGCTACGCCGTTTACCGCCAGACCGTACGCGAGGCCCTGCGCGAAAGCGAGGACGCGCTGGTGCGGCTGGACGCGGCGGCCCGCCGCGAAACCGATGCCGCCGCCGCCGCCCGCGATTACGAAGGCTATTTCAAGAGCAGCGAAACGCGCTTCAAGGCCGGGCCGCTCAGCTTGTTCGAGCTGGAAGACGCGCGGCGCAGCGCGCTGGCCGCGCAGCAGACGCTCATCGCCGTCCAGCAGGAGCGGGTCAATGCCTGGATCGCGCTGTACAAGGCCCTGGGCGGCGGCTGGACCCCGAATCAGGCTGTGGCGCCGAAGGCCTGACACCCGACGCCACCCGACCCATCATCGAGAGGACATATCGTGAGCAAATTATTAGTGAAGAAGCGTGTTGCCGCCGCCGCCGCCGTCTGCGTGCTCGGCACCGCCGTCGTGTGGGCCAATTCCGGCGGCACGCCACCGGCGGTGCCGGCCGACATCAGCAAGCTGGCGCTGCAGACCGTTACCGCCGAGCGCGTCCAGCGCGTCGACTGGCAACAGGGCTTTACGGCCAACGGCAGCATCGCCGCGTGGCACGAGGCGATCGTCGGCAGTGAACTGGGCGGGCTGCGGCTGGTGCAGGTCAACGTCAATGTGGGCGACCGGGTCACGCGCGGCCAGGTGCTGGCGCACCTGTTCAGCGACGGCGTGGCGGCCGAGCTGGTGCAGCAGCAGGGCGCACTGGAAGAGGCGCGTGCGGCGCTGGCCGAGGCGCAGGAGAATGCGGCCGGTGCGCGTACCCTGCTCAGCAGCGGCGCCATGAGCACGCAGCAAAGCACCCAGTACCTGACACAGGAGCGCAGCGCCCGTGCCCGCGTGACCTCGGCCGAGGCGCGCGTCAAGATGGAGCAGATTCGCCTGTCGCAGACGGCCATCGTGGCCCAGGACGACGGCGTCATCTCGGCGCGCAGCGCCTCGGTGGGCGCGGTGGCGGGGCAGGGGCAGGAATTGTTCCGCCTGATCCGCCAAGGCCGCCTCGAGTGGCGGGCCGAGGTGAGCGCCAATGAACTGAATCGCATCAAGCCGGGGCAGGCGGCCACGCTGCGCGCCACCAACGGCGAGACCCTGGAAGGCCATGTACGCGCGGTGGCGCCGTCGGTCGACCCGCAATCGCGCAACGCGCTGGTGTATGTCGACCTGCCGGCCGGCAGCCCGGTGCGTGCCGGCATGTTTGCCAGCGGCCAGTTCTCGCTCGGCAGTTCGGAGGCGCTGACGCTGCCGCAGGGCGCGGTTGTCACGCGCGACGGCATCAGCTATGTCT
>SEEY01000869.1 GCA_004211235.1 Rubrivivax sp. | reverse complement strand
GCAGCGGCTCACGCCAGCCCTCGGCCTCGAAGCCGGCGCCGATGCGGTGGCGTTGGGGTTGCAGAAGACGGGCGGTTGACATGATGGGCCGGACTGTAGAGAGTTCCATTTCCGGCGAATAGCTGCAAAACTCAAACGCACCGTTCCGGAAACGAAACGGAACGGACCGAAACAAAGAGATGTCTACGCCGCCATGAAGATCGACGACCTCCTGCTGCTGGCTCAGGTTCACAAGGCCGGATCGCTGTCCGAGGCGGCCCGCCAGCTCGACCTGCCCAAGGCCACGTTGAGCCGGCGCCTCACCGCGCTTGAAACCTCGGTCGGCGCCCGGCTCTTCGTGCCCGGTGCATCGCGCATGACGCTGACCGAGCTGGGCGAGCAACTCGCCGAACGCGCCGCTCGCCATGACGACGACATCGCCGAAACCCGCCACTGGCTCGCCTCGCGCGAGGCCACGCCGCAAGGGCGGTTGCGCGTGTCCGTGCCGGCCGAATTCGCGATGCTGGTGCTGGCAGAGAGCTTTGCGCGCTTCGTGCGCCGCTACCCCAAGGTGGAGCTGGAGGTGGACACGACGCCGCGCCGCGTCGACCTGTTCAACGAGCCCTATGACGTGGCCGTGCGCATGGGCCCGGTGGACGAGCCTGACCTGATCGCCCGCCAGTACATGCTGCTGGAGCGCGGCCTGTACGCCAGCCCCGTCTACCTGCAGGCGCGGCCCGCGCCGCAGACGCCGGCCGATCTGGACGAACACGACTTCGTCGTGCTGACCCAGGGCAAAGGCATGTACCGCACGCTGCAGAACGGCAAGCAGACGGCCGAGGTGCAGCTGCGCGGCCCGCTGGAGGCCAACTCCATCGGGCTGGTGCTGTCACTGGCACGGGCGGGCGGCGGCATCGGCAGCTTTCCCTACGGCATGGTGGCGGCGGATGTGGAGGCTGGCACGCTGGTTCCGGTGCTGCCGGACTGGCGCTACGAGCCCCTACCCGTGCACCTGCTGACGGCCAGCCGCCGGTTGATGCCGGCCAAGACCCGCGCCTTCATCGACCATCTGTTCGAGACGGCCCCGCAATGGGCCCGCGGCTCGCTGATGAACATCAAGGCCTGAGCGCCGCCGCGCCGACCTACCTCAGCTGGACGACCACCTTGCCCTTGGCACGCCCGCCTTCGACATGAGCCAGGGCCTCGTTGGTGGCCTCGAACGGGTAGACGCGCTCCACGACCGGGCGAACGGCGCCGGCATCGACGAGCCGCGTGATCTCGGCCAGTTGCGAGCCGCTGGCCTTCATGAACAGGAAGGAGAAGCCGATGCCACGCGCCTTGGCCCGCCGCCGTACACCCGAGCTCAGCAGGCGGATGACGAGCTTGACGAACCAGGGCGCGTTGATCTGCCGGGCGAACGCCGGGTCGGGCGGCCCGGAGATCGAGATGAGCTGACCGCCCGGCTTGAGCACGCGCATCGATTTCTCCAGGGCCTTGGCGTCCTGGCTGTGCAGCACGACGTCGTAGTCGCGCAGCACGGTTTCGAAGTCCTGCGTCCGGTAGTCGATGACGACGTCTGCGCCGAGGCGCTTCACCCACTCGACGTTGGCGGTGCTCGTGGTCGTGGCCACCGTGGCGCCCAGGTGCCTGGCCAGCTGGATGGCGAAGCTGCCGACGCCCCCCGAGCCGGCCTGGATGAAGACCTTCTGCCCCTTCTTCAGCCGCGCCACTTCGACCAGCGCCTGCCAGGCCGTCAGGC
>SEEY01000868.1 GCA_004211235.1 Rubrivivax sp. | reverse complement strand
AACCACAACAGCCGCCGATGCACGGCGATGGCCGAGTAGCTGAGCAGCGTGTAGGCCAGGGCATGCTGGCCCAGCAAGGCGCCCTGGTGCACGTCCATGAACACACCGAAAGCGAAGGCGACGCCCACGCCCACGCGGCGCGGCTGGTGCACGTTCCAGAACACCAGCGCCACGGCCAGCAGGTCGGGCACGGCGCCCGTGCGGCCCATGGGGATCAGGTTGAAGGCGAAGGCCAGCAACAGGCTCACCCAGATGAACACCGGGTTGACCGGCATCAGCAGCGGACTGCCGCGGGGCATCATGGCCTGGCTCCCGAACTGGCCGCCGCCGCCGCGCTGCCGGCCGGGGCCGCGCCAGGCTTGCGGCCGGCATGCGCGGCGGATTCCGCCTTGGCGTGGTGCGACCCACTGGCCGCCGCGGAAGACACGGGCGCGGCCGCAGCGGCCTCGGCCCCCGAAGGCCGCTCCGGCAACTGGTCGGACACCGGGTGCAGCATGAGCACGTGCCGCGAGTTGTCAGGCTGCGAACGCGGCGTCAGCACGATGCGGGCAAACGCCGAATCGGCGCGGCGGTCCACCTGCGCCACCTTGGCCACTGGCAAGCCCGCGGGGTAGACGCCGTCCAGGCCAGAGGTCTGCAACTCATCGCCCACCTGCACGTCGGCATTGCCCGCCATGAAGCGCAGCTCCATGCCCAGCACCTGCGGCGTCCCGTAAGCCACGCCGCGCTGCCGCGTGCGGCTGTTGACGACGGGCACCGCCGAGTCCTTGTCGGTCACCAAGGTCACTTCGGACGTCAGGGGATAGACGCGGGTGACTTGGCCCAGCACGCCGGCATCGTCGATCACGGGCGAACCCAGCACCGCGCCATGGCGGCTGCCCTGGTCGATCACGACCTTGCGGGTGAAGGGGTCGGGCGCGTCGTACAAGACCTCGGCGGCCTGTGACCGCACATTGACGCGCGGGCGCAGGGCCAGCAGTTCGCGCAGGCGGGCGTTCTCGCGCTCCAGCTGGTCGACGCGCATCACGCGCTCGGCCTGGGCCGCGGCTTTTTTCTGCGAATCGTGCAATGTCAGCCTGGCCTGCTCGAGGCCCGAGGTGTAATGTCCCGCTTCGGCCCACCAGGCCTGCGGGGCCAGCAGCACGCTTTGCATGGGTTGCAGCATGGTGGCCACCACGGCGCGCAATGGCTGGGTGACCTTCCAGCGGGTGTCGGCCACCATCAGGAAGATGGCCAGCGCCGAGAAGAACATGAGGCGCGTGAACGCCGACGGCCCTTGCTTGAAGAAGGGCGGTGGCGAACGATCCAGTGTGACCAGGGGCATGCAGCGGTTCCCGCGCAAAAAGGCAGGCGCCGCTAGCCCGCGGCGCTCACCGTGTCACCAGCTTATTCGGATGTGAAGATGCTGCCCAGGCGGTCCATGCGCTCCAGGGCCATGCCGCAACCGCGCACCACGCAGGTCAGCGGGTCTTCGGCCACCAGCACGGGCAGCCCGGTTTCTTCGGCCAGCAGGCGGTCCAGGTCGCGCAAGAGGGCGCCGCCGCCGGTCAGCATCATGCCGCGCTCGGCGATGTCGGCGCCCAGTTCGGGGGGCGTCTGCTCCAGCGCGTTCTTGACGGCCGACACGATCTGGTTGAGCGGATCGGTCAGGGCTTCCAAAATCTCGTTGCTGGAGATGGTGAAGCTGCGGGGCACGCCTTCCGACAGGTTGCGGCCCTTGACTTCCATTTCCTTGACCTCGGAGCC
>SEEY01000867.1 GCA_004211235.1 Rubrivivax sp. | reverse complement strand
CCGAAAGCCCCAGCGATGAGTTCCGACGGCTTCCACGTCCACGGCCCGCATGACCACGAGCTGGAGCATGCCGCCCAGCACGAGCCCAAGGGCTTTGCGGGCCAGCTGGCCGTCATCACGGCCATCCTCGCCACGGTCGGCGCCTTCTTCTCCTACATGGGCGGCGCCACGCAGGCGAGTGCCGCGCTCTACAAGAACGACGCGGCCATTCGCAAGACGGAGGCCAGCAATCAGTGGAACTACTTCCAGGCCAAGAGCAGCAAGCAGAACCTGGCCGAGCTGGCGCTGGACCTGAGCACGAACGACGAGCAGAAGGCCCGTTACCGGGACAAGATCGCCCGGTACGAGAAGGAAAAGAACGACATCAAGACGGCGGCCGAGGCGCTGGAGCAGCAATCGAAGCATTTCGACGAGCAGAGCGGCGAGCAGATGCACCTGCACCACCGCTGGGCCCAGGCCACGACGGCGCTGCAGATCTCCATCGCGCTGGCCGCCATCACGCTGCTGACGAAGAAGCGCTGGATGGAGGTGGCGACGCTCGCCGTCGGCGCGATCGGCATCGCACTCGGCGGCGCCGCCTGGCTGCACGCCTGAACGGCAGGCCTCCGGCGGCAATCGCCGGGGGCCGCCTTTCACCAGGCGTCAGTGCGGTTCGTCGGCCTCGCCCAGCAGCTCGGCCTTGCGTGCGGCGAGCTCTTCACCGAGGGCATCGAGATCGAGCGATTTGCCCACCTTCTTGAACATCTCGCCCTCTTCTTCCTTGACGTGGTGGTCGATGTACTCGCCCAGCACCTTGACCTTGGCGTCGAACAGCGGATCGTCAGGCGAGCCGTCCTCGATCTGCGCGATCAGGTCCTTGGCGCTGGCGTGCTCGACGGCGGCCTCGTCGACGAGGTCTTCGTCCTCACCGAGCGCCTCGCGGGCGGCGGGGTAGAAGATCTCTTCCTCGATGGTGGCGTGGACGGTCAGCATGGCGCAGATCTGCAGCGCCAGGGCGTGCTTCTCGCCGGAATCGGCTTCGTCCTTGACGAGCTTTTCATAGGCCTTGAACAGGCCCTTCACTTCCTTGTGGTCGGCCGTGAGCAGCTTGACTGCGTCCGTCGTTGCGGAAGCCCGGCTGGACTTGGGGGATGCGCCCTTGGACGCCTTGGCTGAGGTCTTCGTTGCGGTGGTCGGCATGAGAGTTCCTGCTGGCAATTGGCTGAAAGAGCCCCCAGACCGGCGGTCGGAGGGTCCAGCCCGACATTCGGCAAGGCATGTGCCCGGCCTTGGCCGCTACCAGGGACGCAGGGGTCCCCAGCGCTCCGGCATCACGCCGCCGCCGCGGGGGCGGACCCGGCCGCAGGAAGCGATGTCTGCAAAACTTGCCGGCCCGCCTCAGCCCCCGGCACCGACGACGAGGTGCAGCGTCGACGTCTGCACCCAGTTGCCGGCCTGCTGCTCATACACGGCGTAGTCGGTCAGCGCGTTGCCGTAGCCATCGGTGCCGGTGGCCAGCGTCTGCAGCTGCGTGTCGGCGGCCACGTTGATGACATCGCCGCTGTCGAGCTTCAAGGTCAGCGAGTGGCTGGCGTCGGTGATGCTCGTCAGCCCCAGGCTGGACAGGTCGAAGCTGCCGGCAACGCCGTTGCGCACGTCCAGCCCTTCGATGTTGTGAGCAACGCCGATCAGCGAGGCGATGTCGAAGCTGGCGCCGACGGCGAGCGTCGCCACCTCCATCCAGCGCTTCTTCGTCAGCAGCGTGATGGC
>SEEY01000866.1 GCA_004211235.1 Rubrivivax sp. | reverse complement strand
GTTCTGGATCGGCAGCTACTGGCGCGAGGACGACAAGCCGGCCGGCGTCGTGAGCGCCGGCCCGGCCGCCGTCCCTGCCGCTGGCGCCGGTGCGCCGGCGCCGGTGAAATCGGTGGTGCCGGCCGCGCTGGCCGTGGTGGCGATGGCCGCCGCCTGGCCGGCCTTTGCCGCCTTCAACGACCGCGCCAACCACAACCCGCAGCCGGTGGCCCTGGCTATTCCCGAGCCGGCCTGGCCGCAGACGGCCGGTTTCCCTGACTGGCGGGTCGACTACATGGAACCGGATGCGCGCCTGGCGCGCGCCTACCGCTCGCCGGACGGCCGGCCGGTGCTGCTGCAGGTGCTGTACTACCGCAACCAGAGCAAGCAGAAAGGCCTGATCAGCTCCATCAACCGCCTGGCAGGCGAAGACAGCCCCTTCCACGAAACCGCCTCGCGCGGGCGCACCGAGCAGGCCGGCGGCCAGCCGCTGCCGCTGCGCGAAGCCGTGGTGCACGGTCCGGGCGGACCGCTGCTGGTGTGGCAGGTGCTGTGGGTCGATGGCCGCTACACCACCAGCAACGTCACCGGCAAGCTGCGCCAGGCCCAGGGCAAGCTGCAGTTCCGCGGCGACGACGGCGCCATGGTGGCGGTCGCCGTGCCCTACGAGGGCAACGACGCCGATGGCGCGCGCGCCACCCTGCGCGCGTTTGTCGGCCAGCATTTCGGCGCAATCGACCGCGCCCTGGTGCAGGCGCGCGGGAAGTAAGGAAACCGGCATGCGCAACGACCTCGCCCACCTGGAGACTCCCGGCATGCAGCGCCCGCTGGTCGTGCACCTGACCTACTCGCTTGACGTCGGCGGACTGGAGACCCTGCTGGTGGACTGCATCAACCGCATGCCGCCGGAACGCTACCGGCATGCGGTGGTGTGCCTGACGCGCTATACCGACTTCGCGGCGCGCATCACCCAGCCCGGCGTCGAACTGTACGCGCTGGGCAAGCCGCCCGGTCTGGGACTCGGCACCCACCTGAAGTTCTGGAAGCTGATGCGCCAGTTGCGGCCGGCCATCCTGCACACCTATAACCTGTCGGCGCTGGAATACAACTTCAGCGCGGCGCTGGCCGGCGTCCCGGTGCGCATCCATGCGGAACACGGGCGCGACGCCAGCGACCCGCAAGGGCTGAACCCCAAGCACAACTTCCTGCGCCGCCGCCTCGCGCCCTTCATCGACTGCTTCATCCCGGTGTCCGAAGACCTGCACCGCTGGTTGGGCGAGACGGTGCGGATCCCGGCGGCCAAGACCCTGTTCATCAAGAACGGCGTCGACACCGAGCGCTTCGCTACCGCAGCCATGGCGGCGACGGCGGCCAATCCGCCATCGCCGTGGGGGCCAGACGACATCGTGATCGGCACCGTGGCGCGCATCCAGAACGTCAAGAACCACCGCGGCCTGCTCGCCGCCTTTGCCCGCTTGCGCGAGCTCGCGCCCGACAGCCGCGCGCGCCTGCGCCTGAGCATCGTCGGCGACGGTCCCCTGATGGACACCGTGCGCGCCCAGGTCGCCGCCCTCGGACTGCAGGACGTCGTCTGGCTGCCCGGCGCGCGCGCCGACGTGGCCGGGCTGCTGCCCGGCTTCTCGCTGTTCGCCCTGCCCTCGCTGGCCGAAGGCACGCCGGTCTCGATGCTGGAAGCCATGGCCTGCGGCCTGCCGGTGGTGGCATCGAACGTCGGCGGGATTCCGGAAGTCGTGACCGACGGCGTCGAAGGCA
>SEEY01000865.1 GCA_004211235.1 Rubrivivax sp. | reverse complement strand
GCCGAGCGGCCGAGCTTCGTGCGCAGCGTCGATGAGGCCTTGCAGGCCGTCGGCGACCTCGGCAAGCGACTGTGGGTGGAGTTCGACATCGACGGCGAGCGGCAGGTGGCCGGCGCGCTCGGCCCGCTGGCCGAGGTGCTGCGGCGTCACGGCACCCGCGTCGGCATCCGCCGCGTGGCCGCGCCGCCGGAAGACATGGGCCTGCTGCGCCGCCTGGGCGTGGCCTATCTGCGCCTGGCGCACGGCCTGTGCACGGGCCTGGCCGGCGACGGCAGCGCCGGCAAGCGCCTGCTGCTGCAGGTGATGGCCGAGCTCGGCGAATCCGAAGGCCTGCGCGTGCTGGCCGGCGAGGCCGCCAGCGATGCCGACGCACGGCTGCTGCGCCAGCTCGGCCTGCCTTGCGCAGAACCTGCGGTCGTACAAGCGCAGCACTGAGAGAAGAGACGGAGAGAAACATGGACAAGGTCGCCATCCACGCCGTACCGGGTGAAGGCCCCGTCAAGCTCGCGCTGTCACGCGCCGCCATCGCCAAGGTGCAGGTGGCCGGTGTCGACCTCGTGCTCGTCATGGACGACGGCAGCCAGCATGTGCTGCAGGGCGCCGCTTTGCGCGCGCTGGCCGACCCGGGTTTCTCGCTGCAGTTCCAGGACGGCAGCATCGAGGCGTCCACGCTGATCGCCCAGGCCGGGCCGGTGAACATCACCGACACGCTGCTGCGCACCATCGAGAAGAACACCACCGCCGACGACACGCCCTCGCCGCAGGCGCGCGAGGCCAGCGAGATGCCGCCGCCGCCCAAGCCCGCCGAGAGCGGCATGGTGTCGGGCACCGGCAGCGGCGAGGGCACGGCCAAGGCCGAGTTCCATGACGAGGCGCGGCCGTTCTCGCTGGTCATCCAGGTCTCGCCGCCGCCCGCCGGCAACCCCGGCGGCGGCACGCCGCCTCCGCCGCCCGCCGGCCCGACGCTGACGGTGGCCGGGCAGTTCCACAACGTCACCGGCCAGGAGGTCAGCGGCACGACCATCACCGGCTCCGGCGGCTCGGCCGAGTCGGCCAGCGATTTCTCCGCCGCCGCGCAGGCCGCGCCGGAGGTCATCCGCGGCACGGCGGGTGACGACACCATCGCCGGCGACGGCGGCCAGGGCATGGGCTCGGGCTGGGCGCGGCAGTTCGACATCACGCTGTCGTCCAAGACGGCGCCGGTCGTCAAGTCGGTCGTCATCAGCGGCCTGCCCGAGGGCTTCGAGGTGGTCGGCGCCACCAAGGGCGCGACGGGCTGGGAGCTGGCCGTGCCGGCGGATGGCGCCACGACGCGCTTCAGCGTCATGGTGCGCTATGCCGTCGCGCCGGACACGGGCGGGGCCAGCGGCGCCACCTTCGACATCGTCGTGACCGCCAGCGCCCTGGTGAATGGCGCGACGCTGGAAGGCAAGCTCACGCTGCCGGCCATCGTGCGCGACGTGACCAGCGCGGCCGACATGAGCTACGAGTCCGGCGGCAAGGCCGGCATCGTCTTCCCGGCCTTCGGCCTGGGCGACCTCATCGACGGCGGTGCCGGCAACGACACGATCAACGGCCTCGTTGGCGCGGACCGCCTCTTCGGTGGCGCCGGTGCCGACACGCTCGATGGCGGCGCGGGTGCGGACTGGGTGGTGGGTGGCGAAGGCGCGGACAAGCTTGTCGGCGGCACCGGCAGCGACACCGCCAGCTACGAGGGCTCGTCGGCCGGCGTGAGCGTCGACCTGGCCAGCAA
>SEEY01000864.1 GCA_004211235.1 Rubrivivax sp. | reverse complement strand
CATCCCCCCGCGCCATCTGGAAGGGCGCGATCTCCTTCGGCCTGGTGCACGTGCCGGTGGCGCTGCACTCCGCCACGCAGGAGCAGGAGGTCGACTTCGACTGGCTCGACAAGCGCAGCCTCGACCCGGTGGGCTACCAGCGCATCAACAAGCGCACCGGCAAGAAGATCGACAAGGAACAGATCGTCAAGGGCGTCAAGCTGCAGGGCAGCGACGACTATGTCGTGCTGTCCGACGAGGAGATCAAGGCGGCCTATCCGAAGCGCACGCAGACCATCCAGATCGAGAGCTTCGTGAAGGCGGCGGACGTGTCCTTCGTCTACATCGAGAAGCCCTACTACCTGTCGCCCGACGCCCGTGCCGGGCGGGTCTACGCGCTGCTGCGCGAGGCGCTGGAGAAGGCCGGCGTCATCGGCATCGCCCGCTTCGTGCTGCACAACAAGGAGCACCTTGCGGCGCTCATCCCGGCCGGGCCGGCGCTGATGCTGGGCACGCTGCGCTGGGCCAGCGAGATCCGCGATGCCGGCGCGCTGGACCTGCCCGGTGCCGGCGAGGTGAAGCCTGCCGAGCTGAAGATGGCCGGCCAGCTCATCGAGCAGATGACGGGCACCTGGAAACCGGAAGCCTTCACGGACGACTTCACCACCGCCATCCGCGCGCTGGTGGACCGCAAGGCCAAGGCCGGCGACAAGCAGACGGTGCAGCCGTTCGAGGACGCGCCCGACACCGGCAGCGCCAACGTGGTCGACCTGACCGAACTGCTGCGCCAAAGCCTGGGCGGCAAGGCGACCAAGGCCAAGGCAGAGTCTAAAGCCGAGGCGAAGGCACCGCCCACGCCGCCAGCCCGGAAGTCAACGGGCAAGCCTGCGGTGAAGGCACAGCGCAAGAAGGCCGCCTGACGGCCCCGGGCCGCTGAGGCTCAGCGGCCCAGGCGGATCAGCACGGAGAAACCTGTCTCACTGTCCGGCAGCTCCAGCCCGCCGCCGTGCGCCTGCGCCACCAGCTGCGCGAGCCGCAGGCCCAGGCCCTGATCCGACATGCCGGCGGCCAGGCGCGCACGCAAGGCCTGCCGTTCGGCATCGCCCAGGCCGGTGCCGTCGTCGCTCAACAGCAGCGCGCCGTCGCCAGCGCCGGCGAGCCACAGCCGCGTGGCGCCATGCCGCTGCGCGTTGTCGACCAGGTTCAGCAGCGCAGCGGCCAGCAGCTCCGCGTCCGCTGCCAGCGGGCAGGGCGGGCCGGCCTGCAACTGCAGCCCGCCCAGCGGCAGCCCGGCCAGCAGCTCGCGGGCGTCCAGCGGCGCACGACGCAGCTCGGGCCGGTTGCGGAACAGGCGCAGCAACGCCAGCAGCAGGTGCTGCAGACGGCGGCTGGCCTCGCGCACCCGCTGCAGCCGCGGCTGGCCGGGCAGCTCCTTCATGGCCACGGCCAGCTGCGCTTCCATGCCGGCCAGCGGCGTGCGCAGCAGGTGCGCCGACTGCGCCGCGAACTCGCGCTCCATGGCCAGGCGCGCGCCCAGCCGGTCGCCGATCTGGCGCAGCGCGTCATGCACGGGCCGCAGCTCCACGCGGGCCGGCGCACCCAGCTGCTCGGCCAGCTCGCGCGGGTCGGTGCGGGCCGCGTCGAAGCCCGTCAGCCGCTCCGCCAGGCGCTCCGTAGAGCCGCCAGTGATCCCGGTCGGCAAAACCCGCGCGGGCCGGCTGCCAGCGGATGGGCTCCGAACCGGCGCTGGCGCGCAGCAGGCGGCCCGCACCATCGAACCAGGCCCAGGCGAAGCGGAGTTCATCGTCAGCCGCGTCGCCCGGCGCCGATGGCGGCGATGGCGGCGACGATGACAACGGCGACGCCCCGCCCGAGGCCAGCAGCAGCGCCGACAACTGCGCGGCACTGGCCTTCAGGCCGTCGTCGAGCAGCTCGTCGACCTCCGCATCCACCGTCAGCACGGCGGCCGCAGTCACGGCCAGTGCCATCAGCAGGCTGCCCAGGCCCGTCACCCACAGCAGCCGGCGCGCGATCGATGCCAGAGGCGTCGCCGCGTCAGCCATGGGCGGCCTCCGGTATCACCCGGTAGCCCATGCCGCGCCGCGACTCGATGCTCTCGCGGCCCAGCTTGCGGCGCAGGTTGGCGACATGGACTTCCAGCGCGTTGCTGGCGGCCGGCTCGCCACCGAAGCCGAGCACCAGGCGCTCCAGAACGTCCTTGGGCACCCAGCGCCCGACGCGCAGCCCCAGCGCCTCCAGCACGGCCCACTCGCGCGCCGTCAGTTCCACGGCCGCGCCTGCCTTCCAGGCGCGCCTGCCGGCCAGGTCGATCTGCAGCCCGTGATCCAGGCGCAGGCCCTGGCTGCCGCCCTGCTGGCGGCGCAGCAACCCGCGCAGCCGCGCGGCCAGCTCCTCCGGCGCGAAGGGCTTGACGAGATAGTCGTCGGCGCCGGCATCCAGGCCCTCGATGCGGTCGGCCAGCTCGTCGCGCGCCGTCAGCAGCATCGCCGGCGTCTGCAGGCCGGCGCGGCGCAGCTCGCTCAGCCACAGCCGGCCGGAGCCGTCAGGCAGCTGCCAGTCCAGCAGCCAGGCGTCGAAGGGCTCGCCGAGCAGCGTGGCGCGGGCGGCCGCGAGATGGCGGCACCAGTCGACCACATGGCCCTCCGCGGCCAGGAAGTCCCGCAGGCCCTCGCCGAGGATGGGATCGTCTTCGAGCAGCAGCAGCCTCATGAGCCGGCCATCCTAGAGGAATGCCCCGGCCAGGCGCGCCGCCTTCAGGCCCGCTTCAGCCACCCGGGCTGCAATGGTTGCCGATGCTCCGCCTTGCCACCGCCGGTCACCGTTCCGATCCCACCC
>SEEY01000151.1 GCA_004211235.1 Rubrivivax sp. | reverse complement strand
CGGGTAGAGATCCTCGCGAACGCCAGCCAGGCGATTCGCGAGTTCACGCTGTTCGGCAGCAGCGTCAGCGGCACCACCGACAAGGTCAAGGGCGCCATCAGCGGGGTCACTGGCTCGGTGCTGTCGCTGCAGGGCCGCCTGGCTGCCCTTGGCGCGTTGGTCGGCGGCGGCCTGCTGGTGGCCGGCGTCAAGGCGCAGATCGACCTGATGGACTCCATCAACGATGCGTCGGAGGCGGCGGGGGTCAGCGTCCAGACCTACTCTGAGCTGGGCTACGCCGCCAAGATGAGCGGCTCTGACGCCGAGGTCCTCGGCAAGGCACTCGTCAAGATCAGCGATGCCACCGCCAAGGCCGTCGGCGGCGACGCCGACATGCGCAAGCTGTTCAAGCAACTCGGCATCGACGCGCAGGACGCCGAGCGCAAGCTGCGCAGCTCCGACGTCGTGCTCAACGACCTGGCCGACATCTTCGAGAAGCTCCCCGCTGGCCCGGAGAAGGTCGCCCTGGCCGTCAAGGTGTTCGGCGAACGCATCGGCCCCGGCCTTGTGCCGTTGCTCAACAGCGGTCGCGCCGGCATCACTGAAATGCGCGAGGAGTTCCGCAAGCTGCACGGCGTCATGACCGATGAGTCTGCCCAGGCCGCGGCGCAGTTCAACGACAACATGGACCGCATCAACACCGCCAGCCAGGGCGTGCGGGCCACCATCGCCAACGCGGTCATGCCCACGTTGGTCGAGTTCAGCAACTTCTTCGTCCAGGCCGCAAAGGACGTCGGCACGCTCGAGGCCGCCTTCCTGACCTTCGGCAAGGCCGTCGCCCGCATCACCGGCACCGACGACGTCGGCCTGCTGCGCGGCAAGCTGAAAGATCTCGGCTCCGAGATGGAGCGCGTCAAGCTGATGCAGATCGGCCTGCAGAACACGCTGGACCGAGACCCCAACAACCAGGCGGCCGCACGTCGCATGGCCTTCCTGACGAACAAGCTCGCCGAGCTGGCCCGCCAGGCTGCCGCCGCGAAGTCCGACATCGCCAAGCTGGAGGAAGACGCCAAAGGCCCGCCGCCAGCGCCCAAGCCCAAGGGCAGCGACGGCAGCGTGCTCGGCAACACCTTTGCGCCCAAAGAGCCTGAGAAGAACCGCGTCGCGGAGTGGGCCAACGTCCTCGAGGATCAAAAGAAGTCGTATGCCGACGGCATGGCCCTGCAGGGCAAGTTCACAGAGTGGAGCCACGCCGAGGAAAGCCGCTACTGGCAGGGCATCCTGTCCCGCACTGACCTCAACCAGGCCGAGAAGCTCGGGGCCATGCAGCGCCACCTCGGGGCTGAGCGCAACCTCCGCAAGCAGGCCGCCGCGGCCGATCTGGCCACCAAGCAGGTCGAGATCGACGCCGCCACAGGCCACTACGCCGAGCAGCGCCAGCTGATGGAGGCCTACGTCACCTCTGTCGGCCAGCTCTACGGCATCGACAGCAAGGAGTATCAGGACGCGCTGCGCCGCAAGCTGCAGATGGCGCGGGATCACGAGGCCAAGCTGCGTGAGATCGCCAACATCCGCCGCGAGGCGGACATGGCTGATCGCCTCGACGAGATCACTTCCGAGCAGCAGCAGGCCGAGCTGCGCCGTGCGCTGGGCACCATCACGCAGGCGCAGCTGCTCGAGATCCGCGCACGGTCCATCGAGCAGCGGCGCGCGATCGAGCTGCAGGCCAAGCAGGCCGAGCTGGACGCCGAGAAGGGCGGCATCAACGATCCCGTCGCCGTCGAGCGCATCCAGGCCGAGATCGCGGCGATCAAGCGCCGCTTCAAGGGCCTCGCCGACGACAACAAGGGTCAGCAGGTCGTCGAGCAGGCCGACCCCCTGCGCAACGTCCTCGGCACTAGCCAGCAGGCGCTGCAGCAGGGTTTCGACAGCATCGCTGCTCGGTGGCGCATCACGGCCGGCGGCATTCGCGACACCGCCCGTCAGATCGGCGGCAGCTTGGTCTCAGAGCTGGTCACCAAGCCGCTCGCAGCCTGGATCGTGGGCGGCGCACGCAAGGTCGCCATGACGTGGCTATTCGGCCAGCAGGAAGTGGCAGCCACGGCGGCGGCCGGGGCCGAGAAGCTGGCAGTCGAGGGATCGGTCAGTCTCGGAGTCATTGCCATGCGGGCCTACCAAGCGGCTGCTGGCGCGTACGCGGCCATTGCCGCCATTCCCTACGTCGGGCCGGTGCTCGCCCCCATCGCGGCCGGCGTCGCGCTTGCAGGCGCACTGGCCTTCGCCAAGAACATCTTCAGCGCCGAGGGCGGCTTTGATATCCCCAAGGGCATGAACCCCATCGTGCAGACCCACAGCAACGAGATGATCCTGCCCTCCAAGCACGCCGACACGATCCGCATGATGGGCGACCTCGCCAGCAGCGGTCAGTTCGCCGCGGGCGGAGGCTTCGGCAACATGACGTTCAACGCGCTTGATGCCAAGAGCTTCGAGCGCATGCTCCGCGGCCCTCAGGGCGACATGCTCATCCGCGCGCTGGCCCAGCGCGCCCGCAACCGGTACTGACATGAGCGCAGCCATCTTCCCCAAGCTGGCGGGCCTCTCCGCCGAGCGCAGCATCAGCGCCGCCTACAGCACGCGCGTTCACCGCGCGGTCAGCGGGCGCCGCTCCGCCATGGCCGAACGTCTGTTCCCGGTCTGGCGCTTCCAGCTTCGCTACAACTTCCTGCGCGTGGCCGACGTGGCCGCGCTGCGCGGCTTCTTCCGGGCGCGCCAGGGGGCGCTCGACCCCTTCTACTTCCGCGACGAGACCAACCATGCTGTCATTGCCCAAACCGTCGGCCTCGGTGCCCCAGGCCTGCGCACCTTCCCCCTTGTCTACAACGAAGGCGGCGCCGTCGATCGCGTCGGCGCTGTCGACACGACCGGCGCCGCCCCAATCGCCCTGGTCAACGGCAGTCCAGTCGCAGCGACTTTCGGTCGTGACACGCTCACGCTGGACGCGGACGCCGGCACCGGCGCCACCGTCGCGTGGACAGGCAGCTTTTTCTATCACGTGGCCTTCGCCGACGACAGCCTCGACCTGAAGCGGCTCATGTACCAGCTCGCCAGCGTCGACGGCCTCTCCATCGAAACCGTCAACCAGTTCAGCTGACGCCATGCCGATGACCGACTCCGAGATCGCCGCGCTGCACGCCTGGCTGGCGGGCACCGACGAGGGCAAGCGCTTCGACCTGCTCACCGTCACCACGCGCACGGGCATTGCGCTGCGGTGGACGAACTGCGACGTGCCGCTCACCACGCCCGACGGCCGCACCTTCGTGCCCACGTCCTATGAGCGGGACCGGCTCAAGGTCAACGCCAACCTGCAGATCGATGACGTGCAGCTCACGCTCAACGTCGACACCGTCGACACCGTCGACACGATTGCCGGCGTGCCCATGCTGCACTTCGCAGGCCGCGGCGGCCTCGACGGCGCCACGGTGATGCTCGAGTGGATCTTCCTCGACGTCGCCGGCGCGCAGAAGGGCTACGTCACCCGCTTCGAGGGCAAGACGGGCCCAGCCGAAACCGGTCTGGGCACCGTCGACGTGTCCATCCGCAGCCTGCTGGCGATGCTCAACCGTCTGGTGCCCGCCGAGATCTACCAGCCCGGCTGCCGCAACACCATCTATGACGCGCGCTGCACGCTCAACCCTGTGACGGCCGCAATCGTCGGCACGGTCACCGGCCTTTCCGGCAACCGGCTCGACTACATCGCCAGCGGTCTCGGCCAGGCGCCCGGCTTCTTCGACCTGGGCGCCATCCGCTTCACCAGCGGCCTGCTGGCCGGCGAGCAGCGCACCGTGCGCGCCTTCGCCGCCGGCGGCGTGCAAACCGTCCTGCCCTGGCCCCAGCAGCCCGCCATCGGCGACACCTTCTCCATCCGCCCGGGTTGCGACCGCACCAAGGCGCGCTGCACGTCCCTGGGCAACCTCCTGAACTTCCGCGGCGAGCCCCACGTCCCCGCGCCCGAGACCGCCGCCTGATGACCCCGCAAGACCTTCGCGCGCTGCTTCAGGACGAAGCCCAGCGCTGGATCGGCACGCCCTATCACCACCAAGGCTGTGTGCACGGCGCCGGCGTCGACTGCCTGATGCTGCTGGTCGCGGTCTTCAAGGCGGTGGGCGCGCTGCCCGCCGCTTTCGACCCGCGGCCCTATGCGCCGCAGTGGCACCTGCACCGCAGCGAGGAGGTCTACCTCGCCGGCCTCGACACGCTGCTGCGCCCGCTCGGTGACGGCGAGCCGCTGCAGGCTGGCGACGTGGTCGTCTGGCGCTTCGGCCGCACCTTCAGCCACGCCGGGCTCATCGTCCAGCGCGCCGCCGCGCTCGAGGTCGTGCACGCGCTGGCCGACGCCCGCGAAGTCACGCAGACGCGCCTCGACGACGCGCCCCTCACCGGCCGCGAGATGCGCGCCTTCACCCTGTTTGCCGAGGTGGCCTGAATGGGCGGCTCCAGCTTCACGAACGAACAGCCACGCCTGGCGGATATCCGCATCCAGTCCAGCGCCTACGGCTCCACCATCCCCTGGCTGCTCACCGGCCGCGGCCGCGTCGCCGGCAACCTGCTGTACTACGGCGCCTTCAAGGCCATCAAACACAGCGAGACCCAAAGCGGCGGCAAGGGTGGCGGCGGCTCGCAAACCACAGTCAGCTACACCTACCAGGCCGCCGTCATCATCGGCCTCGCCCGCGGCCCGCTGGTTGGCTCCGGCGCCATGTGGCGCGGCAAGAGCCAGTTCGGCAGCTTCGCCTCAGGTGGCCTGTCGCTACAGCTCGGCAACCTCGGCCAGGCCGTCTGGAGCTGGCTGGCCACGAACGACAGCAGCAAGGCCCTGGGCTACAGCGGCATGGCCTATGCCTATGCGCAGGCCTATGACCTGGACAGCAGCGCCAGCCTGCCCAACCACAACTTCGAGATCGACGCCGGCGGCCTCGGCACCGTGCCCGGCGTCGCCGGTACCGTGTTCGATGGTGACCCGCGCCTGGCCGTCGAGCGCCTGTTGACCGACACGCGCTCCGGCGGCGGCTGGCCTGCTGATCGCCTCCTCGGTCTCGACCGCTACCAGGCCTACTGCCGCGCCGCGGGCATCTGGCTGAGCCCGGTGCTGACTGAACAGCGCAGCGCGCTCGACTGGCTCAAGCAGCTGCTGATGCTCACCAACACCAAGGCAGCCAACACCGGCAGCGCGCTCGAGCTGGTGCCGTTGGGCGATGAGGACCTCAGCGCCCACGGCGCCACGTTCACCGCCGAGGTGACGCCCGACTTCGACCTCACGCTCGATCACTTCGTCCCTGACAAGGGCGAGCCTCCGGTCCGCATCCGCCGCCACGTCGGCCTGGGCACAGACGCTGAAATCGCCAGCAGCGACGACGTCGGCTACAACGTCATCACCATCAAGATCGAGAACCGGGCCTCCGGCTACGCCGAGCAGCCCATCTCGCGCGACGACCTCGCCAGCATCGAGCAGTTCGGCCGCCGCGAGAAGGAGGCCATCGCCGCTCCCGAGATCAAGGATGCGGCCATCGCGGCCCAGGTCGCGCAGCAGCTGCTGCAGGACGAGCTGGCCAAGCGCAACCGCTACGAGTTCAACCTCTCGTGGCGTTTCTGCCTACTCAAGCCGCTGCGACTGCTCACCCTCACGGTGCCCAGCCTCGGCCTCGACCGGCTGCCCGTGCGCATCCTCGAGGTCGAGGAGCTGGATGACCGCCGGATCTCCATCGTGGCCGAGGACGCCCCCATCGGCACCGCCACCGCGCCGCGCTACGGGGCCCAGGCTGGCAGCGGCTATGCGCCCGACTACAACGCCTCGCCCGGCAGCGCGCTCGCTCCGCTCATCTTCGAGCTGCCCGGCGCGCTCACCACCACCGGCCTGGAGCTCGCCATTGCCACCGCCAGCACCAACCCGCTGTGGGGCGGCTGCCAGGTGTGGGTCAGCTTCGACGGCATCAACTACCGCCAGCTCACGGAGCTGCGCACCAACAGTCGCTATGGCGTCACCGGCACGGATGGTGGCACCTCGCTGGCGCTCACCACCAACGCTGGCCAGCAGCTGCTCAGCGGCTCGGCCGCCGACGCCAGCAACCTCGCCACGCTGCTCTATGTCGCCCCGGCCAGCGGCGTCGACGGCGAGTTCCTGGCTTATGAGACGGCCTCGCTCACTGGCCCAAGCGCCTACACCCTCAGCGGCCTCGTGCGCGGCGCCTACAACACGAAGAACCTCGCGCACGCCAACGCCAGCCCTTGGGCCCGGGTGGACGACGCCATCGCCCGCAGTGGCCCGCTGGACCCCGCGCTGATCGGCAAGACGGTCTACGTGAAGCTCACCAGCTTCAACGTCTTCGGCGCTGGCCAGCAGAGCCTGGCGGACGTGAGCGCGACGACATACACGATCACCGGCAAGCACGCCGTAGGCCGGGCCAGCGCAACGCTCTCCATCAAGCTCAACGTCGGCGACTTCGCCGGCTCGGTCAACTACAGCGAGGCCTACATCCACGGCCGTGACGCCTCAGGCGCCGCGGTCGACCTGCCGGGCAGCATCTTGGTCAACGGCGTAGCCACGCCCGTTCCCAACGGCCCGCTCAACTCGAATTTCGGGCCAGTCTCTGGCTACGTGATGTGGGATTTAGCCGGTTCCACCTTCAGCGTGCTGGGCGGCAGCACGCGACCCTATGTCCTCGCACGGCGCTTTCAGAACCAGTGGCAGTACGACGACAACAACGGCGGCTCGTGGACGGTCTTCACGCCGGCTTCCACGCACCGTGTCATCGGCACCCTGACAAGCGGCGCCCCTGACACCGGGGCGCCGGGCTCGCCGCCTGGACTGATCGCCGCCAGCATGTGGGCGGTCGCCGAGACGCCCGACGGCATCGCGGCCGCCGTCGACGCCGTCGCGCTGAGCAGTGCACTGGTGTTCATCTATCAACGCAGCGCCAGCGGCGCGCCGGCGCTGCCCAGCGCTACGGTCACCTACACCTTCGCCATGGCCACGTTGGTCGGCCTGGACGGCGGCTGGAGCCCGACGCCGCCGGCGGGCACCGACCCGCTCTACGTGAGCGTGGCCACGGCCAGCAGCAGCGGCCCGAGCGACACCATCGCCAGCGGCGAGTGGGCATCTGTCGCGCTGCTGGCGGCCAGCGGCGCTCCCGGCGCCGACGGCTCTGACGGCGCTGATGGTGCAGACGGCGCCGATGGCGTGAACGGCGCCAACCAGGCCACGGTCTACCTCTTCCAGCGCACTGGCTCGGCCTCGGCGCCGGCGCTGCCCAGCGCCAGCGTCACCTACACCTTCGGCACTGGCGTGGCCACGGGCGTCGACAACGGCTGGAGCCAGACTCTGCCCACCAGTGGTGGCGCCTTCCGTTGGATGACGACGGCCAGCGCTCTCAGCACCGGCGCCACCGACACCATCGCGAGCAGCGAATGGGCGGCCGCTGCGCTGCTGGCACAGGACGGCGCCGACGGTTCAGACGGCACTGATGGCGTCAACCACGCCACCGTGTACCTGTTCCAGCGTACCGGCTCGGCGCCGGCGCCCGCAGTGCCCAGCGCCGCAGTCACGTTCACCTTCAGCACCGGCGTGGCGGCCGGCGTCGACAACGGCTGGACCCAGACACTGCCCACCAGCGGCGGTGCCTTCCGCTGGGCGACGACGGCCACTGCGCTGAGTACTGGCGCGACGGACAGCATCGCCACGGGGGAGTGGTCTTCGCCCGCGCTGTTGGCGCAGGACGGTGCCAATGGCAACGACGGCAGCGACGGTATCGACGGCTCCGACGGCCTCAACGCCGCCACGGTGTACCTGTTCCAGCGCACGGGCTCTGCCTCCGCGCCGGCGCTGCCCAGCGCCAGCGTCACCTATACATTCAGCAGCGGCGTGGCCGCGGGCGTCGACAACGGCTGGACCCAGACGCTGCCAACCAGCGGCGGTGCTTTTCGCTGGGTCACCACGGCGAGCGCGCTCAGCACGGGGAACAGCGACGTGATCGCTAGCGGCGAATGGGCGGCGGCCGCTTTGCTGGCGGAGGACGGCGCCCCGGGCAGTGACGGGGCGGATGGCAGCGACGGCACTGACGGGCAGGACGCCATCGCAATGACGCTCAGCGCTTCAAGCGCCACGCTGCCGGCGGACAGCACCGGCCTGGTGAGTGACTTCAGCCTGGCCACCACCACCGCCAAGGTCATGCGCGGCGCGGCCGACGACACCGCCAACTGGACGTTCAGCCGCACCA
>SEEY01000863.1 GCA_004211235.1 Rubrivivax sp. | reverse complement strand
ACCCGGCCTGGAGCTATCTGATCCAGCATCCGCACGGCGACTTCGCGCTCTTCATCGGCGAGCTGCCGCTGGAGGGCCCGGACGGTGGCCTCTTCGGCCGCAACCTGCCGTTCGAGGTGTGGGTCAACGGCGCCGAGCAACCGCGCGGCCTGTCGGCGCTGGCCAAGACGCTGTCCATGGACCTGCGCACCAACGACGCCGCCTGGCTGCGCCTGAAGCTGGATGCACTGGCCACCGTGGCCGAGGAGCGGGCCTTCGAGATGCCGATGCCGCCCGGCGGCGACAGGCGCCTCTTTCCTGGTGTCGTCGCTGCGACGGCCGCCGTCATCCGCTGGCGCTGCGAGCAACTCGGCGCGCTGCAGGAAGGCGGCCCGACGCCGGTCGTCGACGCCATGTTCAGCCGCAACGAGCCGCGCACCGGCACGTCCGGCACGCTGGCCTGGGCGGTGGACGTGGACAACCCCGCCACCAACGAACAGTTCACCTTGACGCTGAAGGAAGTGGTGCTGCCCACACCCGACGGTGGCAGCGTGACGCGCCCCTGTGCGATGGGCTTCTCCGGCAACTATCCCAAGGCGCTGGACGGCCTTGCGCGCCTGCTGTCACTGGACATGCGCGTGATGGACCCGGGCTGGATCGCGATGAAGCTGCGCAAGCTGCTCAATGTCGGCGAGCCGCTGGGCCACTTCATGGCGCCGGTGCCTTCATTGAACGCGGAGCGGCGCCAACAGGTCTGGCCGTCGACCGTGGCGTATGTGGCGCGGCTGGTCATCCATCGCTACGCGATGCTCGGCATCCTCGATGAAACCGGCCAGCCGCTGACCGACATGGGCCTGCTGCAGACGCCCGCGCCCAAGCTCGCGGCCTCGGCTGGCACGCTGCAGCCCCAGGCCGGCAAGCCCTGCCCGGAGTGCGGCAACGCCACGATGATCCACAAGGACGGCTGCGATTTCTGCACCGCCTGTGGCTATGTCGGGCAATGCGGCTAGTAACGCTGCCCCTCGCCCAGTCTCTCGTCGCTGAACGCGAGCGAGCCTGGTCGGTCCTCCGGGGGGACGGCGATGCTCGCGGCATCGAGCCGCGAGCACATCGCCAACTCGGGCCGGCTTGGGAGCGGCCCGGCGCTCGGCCCGAACGTCAAGAAAACAACTGAAAGGAGCCTCGATGCTGTTCAAGCGCATTGCCCATGTCTGCCTGCACGTGACCGACCTGCAGCGCTCGCTCGCCTATTACCGGCAGCTGGGTTTCACCGAGGTCTTCGATTTCACGCGCAAGGGGCGGGACTTCGGCCGCTATCTGAAGATTGCCGACAGCACCTACCTGGAGCTGTTCGAGGAGCCTGGGCGCGGTGAGGTGGTCAACAACGGCATCGTCCATTTCTGCCTGGAGACGGAAGACCTGGAAGGGCTGATGGCGCATTTCGATGTGCAGGGTGTCGCCTACACGCCCAAGAAGCTGGGCGGCGACCACACCTGGCAGATCTGGCTGCAGGACCCGGACGGCAACAAGTTCGAAGTTCACGCCTACACGGACAAGAGCATGCAGCTGCACGGCGGCACGATGGAAGCGGACTGGTGATGCGCCGGGCGACGCTGGCCGTCTGCGTGGCACTGGCCTGCAGCGCAGCGGCCGCCGCGCCGTCTGGCGTCGAGGACAGCGCCAAGGGCTGCGTTGCGGTGCCGCTGCAGGCTCATGCGGACCTGCCCGTGACGGCTGCGCTGCCCGACCCGTTCAGCCGCCATGACGGCAGGGCCACTCGGCC
>SEEY01000862.1 GCA_004211235.1 Rubrivivax sp. | reverse complement strand
CCCTGGAACGTGGGCGGCCTGCAGTTCACCCACACCGGTCTCGCCAACGACAACGGCGGCTGCGGCTATGCCGGCGAAAACTGCGTTGACGTCGCGGCCGGCCAGGCCTACAGCGAATCCTTCTCGGGCAACTACTTCGCCACCGCGGGCACCAATGCCTACCTCTCCATCCGCAGCACGGGCCCGGCACTCCACGGCATCGAGTTCGCCGTCGATTCCGGCTACCCGAGCATCTACGTGATGTGGCAGACCTTCCTCGGCGGCGCACTGACCGGCAGCGGCCGGGTGTCGCTGGGCGCCTCCGGCATTGGCGACGTGCTCGGCCTGAGCGACGCGGCAGGCTTCAGCGAGGTGCGCGTGTTCGCCTTCGACAGCGCCAGCGACACCGCCGGCTACAGCGCACCGGCCATCGACAGCGTGCGCGCGTTCACGGTGGCGGAACCGGCCTCGCTGGCGCTGGTGGCGCTGGCTGGCGTGTGCGCAGCGGGTCTGCGTCGCCGCCGCCGCTGATCGCGACCGCGCAAAGTCAAAGGGCCGGTCTCGCCAGAGATCGGCCCTTTTCTCGTGGTGATCACCCGGTGGCGTCAATGAGCCCCGGCGCGCTCCCGCCAAAGGTCCCGATAAGCGCGCCATCCGGGCGGGTTCCACGCGCCGACCGCGCCCGCGGCGGAGGGAGCCTGCTGACCCCAGGCCGCCAGGAGCCAGGCGCCGCAGGTGGTGCCGCTGCTGTCGTCCGACACCGCCACCTCACGCCCTTCGGCCAGGCCGGCCAGCAGCGGGCCGAACCACGCGTTGGCGGTGAAGGCGCCCTCGACGACGACCCGCCCGCTGGCGCCCAGCGCGGCCAGGCAGTGGTCGGTCATCAGCACGACGTAGAGGGTCGCCAGCGCGGCGCGTTCAGCATCCGTCTGCGGCAGGCCGCCGAGCACGCGCCCGAGGCGGCCGGCGAACGGACCGCCGGTCTCGGCAAAACAGGGCAGCGCCATCGTTTGCTGCGCAATGAGGCGCTCGACATCCTCGGTCGAGAACGGCGCCGGGTCGCTGCCGGCGATGGCGCCGAACTCGCGCCCGCCCATGAAACGGATGCAGGGCACGGCATTGCCGAAGACGTCGCAGTTGGCCAGCATGTCCTGCGCCTCGACGAGGGGCCGCGTCGCCGAGCCGAGCGCCGCGGCGATGACCCAGGTGCCGGTGGACAGCACGGTGCAGGGGCCGCTTTGTTGCAGCGTCAGCAGATGGCGCAGCAGCGAGGCATTGCTGTCATGGATGCCGCAGACGACTTCGCAGTCCGCGGGTAGGCCGGCATCGGCTGCCACCTCGGGCCGCAGCGGGCCCAACCGCGCCCAGGCATCGCGCCGTGCGGGAAACAGGCCCTGCCAGTTCCGGCTTTCGACGAGCGACGAGAACCCGCCTTCCGCCGGCTTCCACAGGTCGGTATGGCAGCCCAGCGACGTGACCTCGCTCGCCGCCACCCCGCACAGCCGCCAGGCCCAGTACTGCGGGTACATCAGCACATGCTTGGTACGCGCGAACTCGGCGGGGAAGCGCGCTTGCAGCCATTCGAGCTGGCGGCCGAGGTTCAAGCCAGCCGGCAGCAGCGGCGAGCCGCTTTCGGCGAACGGCGGCCGCAGTGATTCATAACGCGCGGCGTCGGCGGCATCGCCGGGCACGTGCTCGTAATCGGGTACCGGCAGCACCAGGCCGTCGTCATCCACCAGCGCCGCCGTGGCGCCATGCGTCACGGCGGCGCTGGTGGATGACGA
>SEEY01000150.1 GCA_004211235.1 Rubrivivax sp. | reverse complement strand
TTCTTCGACACCTCGCGCGACGTGATGAGCACGGCCGCCGACGCGCTGCGGCTGGTGCCGGTGGACATCCTGCCCGACGACATCAGGAACAAGCTGGTCGAGGTCTGCGCCACCGTGCGCGCCATCGACTTCGACAATCAGGTCCGCGTGCCGCTGAGCACGCAGCTCGACGCCATCCTGAACGAGTTCGATGCCGACGTGCTGGGGCAGGTGGCGGTGTTCCATGAGCAGTTGGTCGGCTTCCTGAACAGCATCGACCCGACCCAGCCGCTGATCGAGCTTGAGCGCCGTTTCGACGAAGACCTCATCCAGCCGCTGCTGGCACTGGACCCGGATTCCCTGCTGCGTCCGGCGACCGAAGCCATTGCCGACGTGCAGCGGCGCATCGCCGGCATCGACCTGCATGCGGCGGTGCTCGGCCCGGTCGAGGCCGCGTTTGCGCAGGTGCTGGCGCTGATCGACCAGGCCAACCCGGCCACCGTGCTGCAGCCGGTGGCCGACCGCATCACCGCGCTGCGCACGCAGATCGACCAGGCCATCGGTCTGTCCACCTGGGCCGACACGCTGGATCAGGCGCACGCCCAGCTCACCGGCGTGCTCGACCGCGTCGACCTGGCCGTGCTGGTGCCGCGTCTGGAAGCCGGCTATCAGCTGCTGCTGAACGGCTTGCGCGATGTGCCTGGCGGCGGTGCCATCGGCTCGCTCGTGGCGATGCTGGTGCAGCAGGTGGTGCCGGTGTCGCCGGCCAGCTGGGTCACGGTGCAGCGCTGGCTCGATGCGGGTGGCGCGGCGGCCGAGGTCAAGGCGCGCATGGTCGAGGCACGGGCGCAGCTGCAGGCCATTGCCGATGCGCTGCAGGCCGCCGACGTGGCGGCGGTCGTCGGCCGGCTGACGCCCGTGCACTCCCAACTGGTCGCGGCGCTGAACGCGCTGCCCGCCGATCACGTGCTGCGTCTGCGCTTTGCCTCAACGCTGGCCGCCAGCCCGGCCGAGCGGCTGGCGCCGCTGTCCGCCGGCCGTGAGCGCCTGCTGGGCATGGCCCTCGCCGGCACCGCAGCCCTGCTGCCACTGGCCAGTTCGGGCTTCAGCCATACCGACCTGGCGCGCGACCGCCTCCGTGCCGGCCTGCTGCCGCTGGCGGCGCTGAAAGATCAGACCCTGGGGCTGGTGCGCCGCTTCGGCGTCGACCCCGTCGGCCGCGACATGGGCGCGGTGTTCGCAGAATTGCTGGCCGCGCTGCGCCCGTCGCGCGTGCTGGCGGCGCTGCAACCGGTGCTGGACGCGATCAAGGCCAAGATCGACGCCCTCGTTGTCACCGGCCTGGTGCAGCCGCTGAAGGAGGGCATCGCCGCGCTGCAAGCCATCCTGGCGCGCATCGACCTCGCGCCGGTGGTCGTCGAGCTGTCCGCCATCCATGCCGCGGTGCGCGGCCAGATCGCGTCGCTGTCGCCGCAGGCGCTGCTGGGCGATGTGCTCAGTGCCTTCGACGAACTGCAGCAACACCTCGCCACCTACGACCCGCTGGCACCGGCGCGCACCGCCATCAACGCCTTCAAGGCCGCCGTGGCGGAGCTTGCCGCGCCAGGCAGCGTCGTGCGGCCGACGGTGCTGTTCGCCGGCGTTGTCTCGGTGCACCACGACTTCACCAACGCGGTGGCGAGCATCGACGTGCGCAACCTGCTCAAGCCGGTGCTGGATGCCTTGCATGGGCTGGTGCAGCAGCTCGATGAGGGCCTGCTGTCGACTGAAGACGCGTTCACCGACCTGCAGTCAGCCCTTCCTGCGTAGATCCCCATGCTGCTGCACCGCCTCATCGACGCTGTCGCCGCCCGCCTTACCGCGGCGCTGCCCACGGTCAAGGTCGGCAGCGCGATGCCGCGCGTGGTGGCCGACCTGCCGGCCGTCGTGCTCAGCGTGGCCGATGCCGAGTCCCTCGGCGCCGGCGTGGGCGCTCAGCCGCTGGGCCTCACCACCGGTGCGCTGCAATTGCAGACCAGCATCTCCCTTGCCAACCCCGTGCTGGCGTTCCCCGGCGAGACGGTCGAGCTGCTCAGCGCCGACCGGCGCACGCTGCAGCTCCCGCACGGCCCGCTGGTGGACCCGGACGGTGGCGACATCGGCCCGCTGGCGCCCGGCGCCGTGGTGCTGAGGCGCGGTGCCACGACCTTCGCGCTGGTGGACGGCGTGCCCGGGCCGGGCGAGGTGCAGGTCGACCGCACGACCGCCATCGCCACCTTCGGCGCGCCGCTGGCCGCCACCGGCACGCTGCAGGCCAGCTACTTCATCGGCCAGTGGGAGAGCGACAGCGTCCGCCTGCTCGCCACGTTGCAGGCCGACGTGTTCGCCGCCGGCGCTCCCGCGCTGGATGCGCTGTGCCGCCTGCTGGCCAACACGCTGGAAGCCCACGGCATCGCCGGCCTGTCGCAGCTGGAGCCCACGGCCTGGGGCGCCATGGCCGTGCCGACCGCGCCCGGCACACCCGGCGGCACCACGCTGACGCGCAGCATCCGCTGGCGTTGCAGGTTCGAGTACGACGACCCGCGCATCGTCACCGGCGGCGGGCCGATCCGCAGCATCGCGGTGACGCTGGTACCGCACCCCGGCGCACAGCCCGAGACCTTCACCCTCGACAAGGAAGCACCATGAGCGAAGCCATCGCGGAGATGATCCTCCCGTCCACCTACATCGAGGTGAGGGCCGAAGGCCTTATCGGTGTCGGCTCCATTGCCACCGGCAACCTCGGCATCGTCGGCACCGCCGCGCGCGGGCCGGTGGGCGAGGTGGTCGCGCTGGGGGGCTACAGCGACGCGCTGGACGCCTTCGCCCTCTACGACCCGCTGTCCACGCCGCGGCTGGCCGACAACCCGCTGTCGCTGGTGCGCACGCTGGAGCAGGCCTTCGCGGGCGGCGCGCGCTCCGTCTATGCGGTGCGCATCGCCAACGGCACGCCGGTCAAGGCCGCGGTCGACGTCAAGACGGCCGGAGACGCCGCCGGTTTCACGATGACTGCCAGGGACGCCGGCACCTGGGCCAACGGCATCCGCTACACGCTGACGCAGGCCGCCGCAGCCGACCCCTGGGTGCTGAAGCTGTCCGTCGGCAACACCAAGGAAGAGTTCAGCGGCCTCACGACGGCCGACCTCCATGCGGCGCTGGTGACGAGCACGCTGGTCACCGTGGGCGCGCTGTCCAACGGCGCCGCCGCGCCGGTGTCGGTGGCCGCCAGCACGCCGCTGGCCGGCGGCAGTGACGGCGCCAATGTCAGCGCCGCCGACCTGGCCGCAGGCCTGGCGCTGCTGGCCGACCAGCCGGTGAACATCGTCATCGTCGCGGGCTTTGGCGCCGACCAGGCCAAGGGCGCCATCGGCGCGCACCTGGAGGCGACCGAGAACGAGGGCCGCGAGCGCATCGCGGTGCTGGGCGCCAAGAGCGCGGTGCTCGCCGATGTCGAGGCCGACATCGGCACGCTGAACGACGACCGCATCGTGCTCGTCGCGCCCGGGCTGAAGGCCACCGATGCCGCAGATGGCAAGGCGGTCGACCTGCCGCCCAGCTACCTCGCCGCCGTCGTCGCCGGCAAGCTCGCCACGCTGGCGCCGCACATCAGCCTGACCAACAAGACGCTGCCCATCGACGGCCTGGTCGGCCCCTACAACACCACGAACTACAAGAAACTGCTGCAGGAGCGCGTGCTGCTGGTGCGGCAGAAGTTCGGCTTCCAGGTGGTCAAGGGCATCACGACCGAGAACGCCGCCTTCACGCAGATCAGCGTGCGTCGCATCGTCGACTACGCCAAGGCCGGCGTGCGCCTGGGCAGCGACCCCTACATCGGCCGCCTCAACAACGCCCGCGTGCGCGCCGCACTGAAAGCCACGCTCGACGGCTTCCTGAGCCAGATGGTGGTCGACGAGATGCTCGTCAGCTACGAGCTGGATGTGTCCGCCACCCGCGCGCAGGAGATCCGCGGTATCTGCGCCGTCACGATGACGCTGATGCCCACCTTCAGCATCGACTTCATCCGCGTCACGATGAACCTGCAGTGAGGAGCCCAGCACCATGCCCAACACCCACATCTTCACCGGCCTGGACGGCTCCATCAGCGTGGCCGTCGAGGCCGGCCCCGAGGGCGACGTCGCCAAGGGCATCGCCGATACCTACCAGCTCACGCCCATCGGCCGCGCCACCGGCGTGACCGTGCGCGTGGCGAGCGACATCCGGCCCTTCCACGAGATCGGCCAGCGCTACGCCACGGAGCTGCGCTCGGGCAACGTCAACATCACCGGCACCATCGGCCGCGCCCACGTCAACGGCGCGCTGCTGCGGCTGATGCTCGGCGAAGGCGGCGCCGGCACGCGGCCGGCCGGAAGCTTCGTCAGCCCGACGTTCAACCTGAGCCTGCGCATGGAGAACGCCGCCTTCCCCGGCAACAGCGCCACCGTGACGGTTCATGGCGTCAAGCTCGACGGCTGGAACTTCTCCATGCCGGAGGACGACTTCGTCATGGAGGAGGTCACCTTCAAGGGCCTGTGGATCGGCGCTGAAGACGCGGCGGCGGCATGAAGGTCACCGCCATGCGGGAGCAGCCATGAGCCTCACAGCCGAAGACCTGCTGCTGACCGGCAGCGCGACGCACCGCATCGCCGTGCCGGCGCGCGTGCTGGACCCGGCCGCGCCGGCCGATGCGCCGGCAGGCGAAGTCGTGCTGCGCCCGCTGCGGCTTGCGGATCTGGCGCGCATCGCCAAGGCTGCCCGGGACGATGGCCATCTCACCGGCGTGCTGATGGTGCAGCAGGCGCTGGTTGAGCCGGCCCTGAGCGTCGAGCAGGCCAACCGGCTGCACGCCGGGCTGGTGCAGCACCTCCTGCTGGAGGTCAACCGCATCAGCGGCCTGGCGATGAGCGCCGACGAGCTGGAGCAAGCCGTGCAGGCGCCGCTGGCCAAGGCCTGCTTCACGCTGGCGCGCGAGTTCGGCTGGACAGCTGAGCAGTGCGCCAACCTCAGCGTCGGCCAGGTGCTGCTCTACCTCGAAATGGCCGCCCGCGAGCGGCGCTGACATGCAGCCCGCCATCCGCCCCCTGAAGCTGCTGCTGGACCGTCTGGCCGACACGCGCTGGGCGCCGCTGGCCGCGCCGGTGGACGGTGCGCTGACAGCACCCGACCTGCAACTGGCGGCGTTCTCTGCCGATCCCTTCGCTTCGTTGCAGCGTGATGCGGTAAAGGCCGGCGCCGCGGAGGCGCCGGGCGCATCGCCGAGCGCGCGCCGGCCTGCTGCTGCGGTCGGCACGGCGGCACGCAAGCCGCGGATGTCGTGGCCTGCGGCCTTGCCGGCGTCGCATGAGCCGGACGCTGCAGCGGGCGCCGAGCCGGTCGCCGATGTGCCGCCCTGGCGTCCACGCCCGGCGGCACCCGGCCTGCCTCAGCTTGTGCCCATGCCCTGGCCTGCCTTGCCCAAGGCACGCTCAGCCGCGGGCGTGCCGGCACTGGAGGCCACTGCGCTGCAGGCGCTGATCGCCCGCTTCACGCCGGCCGCCGCCGATGCGCCGCCGCTGGATGCCGTGCAACTGCGCGCGCTGGCGACGCCCCGGCCCGTGCCAGCGTCTCCGGTGTCGTCGGCTTCATCGGCCGCTGCGCCGCCGGCTGCACGGCAGGCCGCATTCGCACCGCAGCGAGTTGCGCCCGCGAACCCCCTCGCCGCGCCCGTGGTGCGGCGGCCGTTGCCCGAGCCGGCGGTGCCCGCCGATGCGCTCGGCGTCAACCGGCCGGATGCCGCCACGCTGCCCACGCCGCGCGGCCGCGCATCGGCGCTGGCGGAATTGCTGCAGCGCTGGCCTGGAGCACAGGCTGCCGATGCAGACGCGCCGGTCTCTCCCGCCGGCTTCGTTGCGCCGCCGCTTGCCGAGTTCGCGCCCATGCCATCCGCACAGGGCACGCCGCTGTCGTCCGCCGACCTGCCCGCGGCATTCGGCAGCGAGCTGCCACGCCCGCAGGCCGCTGCCAGCGACCTGCAGTTCTCCCGCACGCTTGAACGCGTGCTGCTCGCCGAGGTGCGGCGGCAAGGTCTGGAGCCCGACGCGTCATGAGCCCCGCACGGCCGCCCGAAGGGGCTCATTCCCGCCTGGCGGGACAGCGCGCAGCGCGAAGGGTGTGCCAATGAGCCGCTTAACGCCGGTGGCGCGCATCACCCTCGACGGCCAGGCGCTGACCGCGCCCGAGGCTGCGCTGCTGCGCGCCGAGGTCACGCTGGGCCTGGGCCCGGCGCATGACCGTTGCTGGCTGGAGCTGCACGCGCTGTCGCGCAACGTGCCGTCACCGGGCGGCCAGGTGGCGGTGGCGCTGGGCTTCGACGGCTCGCCGGAGGACGTCTTCACCGGCACCGCGGTGCGCGTGGAGCGCCGGCCGCAGGGCTCGTGGGTCGAATGCTTCGCGCCGTCATGGAAGCTGGCGCAACGCCGCGCCGCCCAGGCCTGGGTGGGGCAGGGCGCCACGCAGATCGTCAACGACATGCTGGGCGATGCCGGTGTCGATGCCGGCACGGTGGGCGCCGACCTCGACGTGGCGGTCTTCCATGCCGACGACCGCCGCTCGCGCTGGGCGCATCTCGTGCGGCTGGCGCAGCTGGCCGGCTGCGACGTGGCCAGCACGCCCATCGGCGCGCTGGACGTGCGCCCGCCAAAGACGGGCCCGGCGAGCGCGACGCTGCGCCGAGGTGCCGAACTCATCGCCTGGCGGGCCGCGGCCGTCGAGGCCGGCCCGGCACTGGCACCGGTCGGGCCTGCCGGCGCGGCCAGCGAAGCGGGGGCCGAGCTGTGGCATCTGCCGCTGGCGTCGCCCGCCGGGGACGCGCCGGAGCGCGAGGCCTTCGTGCCCGGTGCGCTGCGTGACCGCAACAGCGTGCGCAGCGCCGGCCAGGCCCGGGCCGATGCCGCCGCGCGCCGCACGGTGCAGGGCGAGGCGCTGTGCTGGGGCCAGCCCAAGCTGCGCCCGGGTGACCTCATCACGCTGGCCGACCTGCCCGACGGCGACATCGACGCCCGCGTCACCGCCGTCACGCAGGTGCTCGATGCCGACGGCTTCGCGACGTGGATCGACTTTGAGGGCACGACATGAGCCGGATCGTGCCCGCCATCCGCGCCGTCGTGCGCGACGAACTCGACGCCCACCGCGGGCTGGAGCTGGGCGTCGTCACGCAGCTGTTCAGCAACGACGGCGGTGGCGGCGAGCATCACCTGTCCGTGAACGTGCGGCTCAACAACTCGGCACTGGAGTTGCAGCAGGTGCCCGTCAGCGCCGGCCGGCCGGGGCTGTCGGCGCTGCCGCGCGAGGGCAGCCTCGTGGTGGTGGGCTTCATCAACGGCGACCTGGACCAGGCCGTGCTGCTGGGCGTGCTGCACGACAGCGCCACGCCGCCGCCCGACGCCAAGGCCGCCGAGCTGGTCTACAAGGTGCCCGACGACGCCGACGACGCGCTGCGCCGCCTGCACATCGAACTGCCGAGCGGCCACACGCTGACGCTCAAGGACAGCGAGCTGACGATCACGCTGGGCAGCAGCAAGGTCAGCATCGCCGCCGATGGCGCCGTGACCATCGAGGCCGGTGGCGACATGACGCTCAAGGCGGCCGGTGCGCTGAACCTGGAAGGCGGCAGCGGTGCCACGCTGAAGGCGCCCAACGTCACCGTGCAGGGCGACGGGTCGGCCACGCTGAAGGGCGGCAGCGTCTCCATCGCCGGCACCACCAGCTTCAGCCCGGCCTGAGCACAGGAACCCGCCATGCCCGGATCCCCCGTCTCCATCGGCTGCAACGTGATGCTCTCGCCCGGCGCGGCCGGCCCGCCGGACACGGGCGTCATCGTCGCCGTCCTGCAGACGGCCGCCTTCGCGGGCGGCATGCCGCTGGCCACGGCCGGCAGCCTCTGCCAGATGATCAACTCGGTCAGCGGCGTGCCCTATCCGCTGCCCATTCCGCCCAGCGGCGTCAGCACGGGCGTGACCATCGCCGGCCAGGGCCTGGTGCGCATGGGCGACAAGATCCCGGCCTGCCCCGGCATCCTCACGGTGCTCGGCCCGCCCGCAGCGCCGTGGATCAGCGACGGGAGCGCGCCATGAAGCCGCCACGCGCCGACCTCGACGTGCTGATGCTGCGCCTGGGCCGCGACCTCGGCCTCACCTTCGGCGGCGCCTCCGGCTGGTGGGAGGAGGGCGACCTGGACGTGCAGCGCAAGCCCGGCCTGAAGGACGTCGCCGTCGTTGCGGACCTGGCCGCTGCCGACCAGCTGCTCATCACGCGCC
>SEEY01000149.1 GCA_004211235.1 Rubrivivax sp. | reverse complement strand
CAAGGAGCTCGCGCCCGTCGGCGAGCGCGACACCGACCCGGCGATGTGGATGCTCCGCCTGGAAGCGCTGCGCCTGGCCAACCGCCCGGACCAGTTCGACGAGGCGGCCATCGATTACTGCGTGACCTACGAGGTCTCGCCGCCGTCCTGGGAGCGTGCCAAGTGCCGCGTGCGCTTTGGCGGCGAAGGCGCGTCGACGAACAGTCCGGCCACCAGCTCGATGCCGAGCGAGGCCCAGTCGACCTTCCTGGACACGGGCATGACCGAGCCTCATGTGGCTCAGCTCGAACTGATGGGGCAGCTCAGCGGCGACATCTCCGAGAACCTGCGCCTGATGGCCGCCGAGATGGGCGACGCCACGCTCATCAACATCGCCTGCACCAAGCTGATCCGGCTGGACTTCATGGCCGCCGGCGATCTGCTGAACTGGGTGCTGTCGCGCCGCAGTGAGAACCGCTCGGTCGTCTTCATCGATGCGCACCGCCTCGTGGCGCTGTTCTTCGGCGCGATGGGCATCAACGAGCACGCGAAGGTGAAGGTGCGGATCAACTGATCTTGCATCATGGGCCTCCGCCCCAAGCTGGAGGCTCTATGTCTTCCGATTCCTCTTCCGCCGTCTATCACGGCACCACCATCATCTCGGTGCGCCGCCAGACGCCCGCCGGCTGGCAGGTCGCCATCGGCGGCGACGGCCAGGTGACGCTCGGGAACACCATCGTCAAGTCGAGCGCCCGCAAGGTGCGCAAGCTCTACCGCGACCAGGTGCTCGCCGGCTTTGCCGGTGCCACGGCCGATGCCTTCACGCTGTTCGAGCGCTTCGAGGCCAAGCTCGAGAAGCACCAGGGCCATCTCGTGCGCGCAGCCGTCGAGCTGACGCGCGACTGGCGCACCGACCGCGTGCTGCGCCGGCTCGAGGCCATGCTCGCCGTGGCCGACCGCACCGCCTCGCTGATCATCACCGGCAACGGCGACGTGCTGGAGCCCGAGCAGGGCATCGTCGCCATCGGCTCGGGCGGCGCCTATGCGCAGGCCGCGGCCAAGGCGCTGCTGGCGCACACCGAGCTCGGCGCGGCGGACATCGTCAAGCGCTCGCTGGAAATTGCCGGCGACATCTGCATCTACACGAACCAGAGCCACACCCTGGAGGTTCTGGAATGAGTTCGATGACCCCTCAAGAGATCGTTTCCGAGCTCGACCGCCACATCGTCGGCCAGCACGCCGCCAAGCGCGCCGTCGCCATCGCCATGCGCAACCGCTGGCGCCGCCAGCAGGTCGACGAGAAGCTGCGCGGCGAGATCACGCCCAAGAACATCCTGATGATCGGTCCGACCGGCGTCGGCAAGACCGAGATTGCCCGCCGTCTGGCCCGCCTGGCCGGCGCGCCCTTCATCAAGGTCGAGGCGACCAAGTTCACCGAAGTCGGCTATGTCGGCAAGGATGTCGATTCCATCATCCGTGACCTCGCCGAGGTGGCCGTCAAGCAGGAGCGCGAGGTGGCCACGCGCCGCTGCCAGACGCGCGCCGAGGACGCCGCGGAGGAGCGCATCCTCGACGTCCTGCTGCCCGGCTCGAGAAGCGAACGGGACGGCGACAAGGACGGCGACAACGCCACGCGCCAGGCCTTCCGCAAGCGCCTGCGCGAGGGCCAGCTCGACGACAAGGACATCGAGCTGGATCTGCTCGCTCCCAAGCCCAGCCTGGAGGTGCTGACGCCCTTCGGCAACCAGCCCGGCATGGAGGACATGGCCGAGCAATTGAAGGGCATGTTCAGCCAGTTCGGCGGCAACCAGAAGAAGACGCGCAAGCTCAAGATCGCCGAGGCGATGAAACTGCTCGTCGACGAGGAGGCGGCCAAGCTCGTCAACGAGGAAGAGATCCGCGCGACGGCGCTGGCCAACGCCCAGGAGATGGGCATCGTCTTCATCGACGAGATCGACAAGGTCGCCTCGCGCCAGGAGCATGGCGGCGCCGAGGTGTCCCGCCAGGGCGTGCAGCGCGACCTGCTGCCCCTCGTCGAGGGCACGACGGTGTCCACCAAATACGGCCTCGTGAAGACGGATCACATCCTCTTCATCGCCAGCGGCGCCTTCCACCTTTCCAAGCCGAGCGACCTGATTCCTGAACTGCAGGGCCGCCTGCCGATCCGCGTCGAGCTGGACTCGCTGTCGGTGGCCGATTTCGAGGCCATCCTGACCAGCACGCACGCCAGCCTCGTCAAGCAATACCAGGCGCTGCTGGCGACCGAAGGCGTCACGCTGGACCTGCAGCCCGACGCCATCCGCCGGCTCGCGGAGATCGCCTTCGAGGTCAACGAGCGCACCGAGAACATCGGCGCCCGCCGTCTGGCCACGGTGATGGAGCGGCTGCTCGACGAGATCAGCTTCGACGCGCCCAACCGGTCGGGCCAGACCTTGTCCCTGGACGCGGCCGCGGTGGATGCCAAGCTGGCGGCGCTGGCGGCGAACGAGGATCTCAGCCGCTTCATTCTTTAGGCGTCAGGGGCGTCAGTGCGACAGCGGCTGTGAGCTGCCCGTCCAGCGCAGCAGCTGCATCAGGGATGGCGCCTGCGTCTTGCCCAGCAGGTTGCGCACATGGCTGCGCACGGTGCTGACGCACAGGCCGAGATGACGCGAAGTGGCATCGACCGGTTCGCCATCTGCCAACAGCAGCAGCACGTGGCGCTCGGCCTGGCTGAGGCGGCATTGGCGGGTCAGCGCGTCGATGCGTGCGGCCTGCGTCAGCGCGGGTTGATCGATGTGCACCGTCAGCAGCACGCTGTCGTTGGGCCAGCCGCAGGCCTGGAGCACGCCGGCGGCCAGCGGCGCGAGGTGCAGCCAGGCCGTCTCCAATCCCGGCGAGAACCACAGGCCCAGGCGCGCTGACGCGCCAGCGCCGGTCTGCTGCAGCAACTGCGTCAGCCGCAGCGCGTCGAGCTGGCCCAGCGCCATCAGGTGGCCGGCCTGCTGGGCCGCCTTGCCGTCCAGCAACAGCCGCTCGGCGCTGGCGTTGGCAAACAGCAGGCGCCGGTCCGGCAAGGCCACCAGCAGTGGCTGGGGCAGGGCGGCAAGCACCAGGTGCGGCGGTACGGGGTGCTGGGTGGGACGACCGGACGGGTCGGTCTGAGCGGCCTTGAACATGAGATCCCCTTGAAGCAAAAGAGCGCTTGGCGCGACAGGCATTGCCGGCGCTGAAATGACACGGAGGCCGTGGGCTGATCAGGCAGCGCACGCCCTGTCGCCGTTGTGATGCGGCGTACTGAACAGCAACGGCGGGCTGCGCAGCACGCTGCTCATGGGCGGCAGGCCGGCGGCCAGCCGAACGAGGTCCTCCAGCCGGTCGGCGCCCAGCTTTTCGCGCAGCGAGCCCACCTGCGAGCGCAGCGTGGTCACGGCGACGCCACGTTCTGCCGCCAGGGCCTCGACGCGCTTCCCGGCAAGCAGCCCGGCAAGAACCTGCTGCTCGGCGCAGGTTAGCGCGTACAGGTTGCCGAGCATCGCCACGGCCAAGTTAGGAGCCGGCTGGCGGCGGCCGAGCATGACCAGGGCCCAACGTTCATGCTGCCCGAGCGGCATCACGGAAATCATCAGCCGTTGGGCGCCGTCGCTGAGCGCCAGCATCTGGCGGTGCCGACTCACCGCAGCCGCGCGCAAGGCGGATTGCCACTGCCGCAAGGCACCCTGCGCGTCTTCCGCCAGGCACAGCAGGCCGGTGCCGTCCACGGCCAGCGGCCGGCCACGGAGCAGTTCGCGCCGGGCGACGTTGTTGGCCAGTACTAAGCGGCCCGTTTCGGTGCAAACGATGACGCCTGTGTCCAGCTCTTCGAGGATTTCGGCAAGCTCTGGGGCGGCCACGCTCCCTGCACCCGCGATGCCGAGGCCGGCCTCGCATCTGCTGGACGACTTTGTGTCTTCGGCTGGGCGAAAGCCGGCAAGCGACACGGTCCCGTGCCTATCGAAGCCACCAGTCAGATCGAACATGCATTTCTCCTACGAGTTGTGCATGCAGTCTCAAGTGATGGCCTCGAATAATCCTTAGGCCGCTGCTAAGGCGGTTCTAAACATTGCTAAATGCAAGCAATGTGAGCGAGGGATACGCATGACGCTTCCAAATACCCCTGACTTTGACGACAGTCCGCCGCCCGTCGAGGCTTTCCACATCGAATGGATCGTGGATCCATTCACCGGGAACGAGGTGATTGGCATGGTGCGCCACCCCCGACGACCGTGGCGGAACGCCCTGCCAAAGGCTCTAGCGGAGATGCAAGATGAGCATTGGTTCGCTCTGGGTTGCGCCTACCTGACGGCACTTCAGACGGCGCTTAGGCCAGCCACAGGCGAATGGATTGACGAGGAAATCCTGCGCTTGCTGCTTGTGTCGCGCGCGAGTACGACACACGGTTTTGGATGGTTGCCATGCGCGTGGGACGGAGCCCCGTCGGCGTCGGCATCGCAGGTCGAACGCAAGCCGTTGTCGTCTTTTTGGGTCGACCGTGATGATGGAAAAACCCAATTCATGCCGCGACTGCTGGTGCTGATGGCAGGTGCTGTGGACTGGGATTGCCAATTGCAGATGGGCAGCGACATGGGGCTGCGCATAGTGCTCCATGTTCATGATGACCACGTACGGGTGCACGGTGTGACCCTGTCCGGCTTGAGCACCGACCGGGTGGTGAAGGGAGTGCCGCACCCATTGCCGGGCGACAAGCAGATCTTCGGCCTCGTCGAGCGGATAAGGGACAAGGTCGGCGAGGCGCTGGAGTGCGGCAGCGTCTGGATCGGCAATCTCGAGAAGATCCAGCCGGAAGCGCCCGTCACGGACGACGGCGGCGACGACGCCCAACCGATCAAGCCCGCAGTGCCGGAAACCGAGGGCGAGCGTCTCATTGCGACGGGCTTTGCGCTGCGCTGGCGCCAGACCCGGGCCGAGGCACGGGCGCGCGCATTGGGAGTCCGCTGGAGTGCGCCCAATCGGGCGCGCACCTACGATTTCCGCGTCGAAGTCAGCCTGGATCGTTCAACGGGCGAGGTCGGCGTGGTGCAGGTACACCGGGACTTCTACATCAACAGCGGTGCGCAGGATAGTGCCGGTCCGGCCACGGCTGCCTCGACCGCCGGGATGGGCAAGTCGGTCGCGCTGCGCGCCTTCGTACAGGATGCGGCATCCCAGGGCCCGGCAGGCACGCTTTCGCAGCGGCGCTCGACGCTGCCTGACGCCAGGCTCGACGTATTCCGCAGTGACGTGACGGCCGTGCTGATGCAGGACGATGCGCTGAAATTCACTGATGCCGGGTGCGGTGATCTGTTCGAAACACGCGGTGCCACGCGTGGCGGCGATCTGCTGGGTGGCAGCACGGTGACGCGCAATCCGGCGGGGGTTGTCACGGTCGCTCCGCCTCCGGCCGCGTTCCAGGCGCCGGTCCAGGGCGCGGCCAACGTCGGCCCCAGCACCGACGCGAACGAGGGGAACGAAGAGCCGGTGCTGCGATCCGATGCGCAAGCCTCCATCGACACCCACCTGCGCGGTGCAGAGCTGTTCGGGCGAATGCTCGCTTACGGAATCGAGCCGCGGACCTACTTCCGGTTCGCGAAGCTGCCACTCGTGCAGCGTGCTCGGCCGGCGATGCGCTGGGCGCCCGATGGTGAACTGCCTAACGCCGAGGTACGACCCTTCATGGGCGATGCCGAGGCCGATGAGAACTCGAGGCAGCGCAAACCCAGTCCGCGCGACCCGCTTCAGCTGCTGGTGAAGTACGGCTCGGCCGACCCGATGCATCGTCGAAAAGTGCCCTATGTGGTCACTGAGGGAGGCCATGGCACTGACCGCGGCAAGGGGCGCTTCAAGGCGCAATATCTCAGCGTCGCCTGCGATCCGCGCTGGGCCTGGCACGAGTTCGGCCATGTGCTGGCGTTCGCCGCCACCGGCGAACTGGAGCTGCCGTTTGCACACAGCCCTGGCGACGCGCTGGCTGCCATCGCGGCCGATCCGATGTCGCAACTTGCCACCGCGCAGCATCCCGAAGCCGAGATCCGCCATGTCACCTTTCCCTGGATCGAGGTGCCGGGGCGCAGCCATGGCCGCTCCGCAGCGCGCGGCTACGGCTGGTGCGGCTGCCGCAACCTGGTGCGGCTCGACTTCTCCGCCTCGCTGGAGCGTTATCACCACAACTACTTCGGCGAGCAGATCCTGTCGTCGTCGCTGTTCCGGCTGTACCGCAGCCTGGGCGGGGACACCCGCGACATGAATGGCAAGGATCGGGAGGACGCCCTGACGCGCCTTTCAGCCTCTGACTACTGCATCTACCTGATCATGCGTGGCCTGTCGCTGCTGGGACCGGACAGCCTTGCGCCGGCGCGCACGCCCGACCAGTTCGTCAGCGCATTGATCGAGGCCGACCTGGGTACCGCCGATTGGCGGGTGTCGGCCACCTGGCCTTTCAACCTCAGCGCGCGCCGGGTCATCCGCCATGGCGGCCGAGTGCACAAGGTCATCCGCTGGGCCTTTGAGCAGCAGGGGCTGTACGCCACCGACGATCCGAAAGCCACCAGCGAAGAGCTGGGCAAGCCGCCTGCGGTTGATGTCTTCATTGACGACCATGGGCAACGAAACGGGGGCTACAGGCCGGTGCCGCTGCGCCACGGCATCAACGCTCCCGAGCCCTGGCATGCGCACGGCGACTGGCTTCAGCGCACCGGGCGGGCCGTGACCGTCAAGGTCAGGAACCTGGGAAGCAAGCCTGCCGCACGCACAGGCCTGCGGGCGTGGTGGGCGCCCGAGACCGCAGCAGCGGGCGACGCTCTGGCGTGGACGGTGCTGGATGTGACCGCACCTTCGCGAGCCGTCGTTTCACGTGCCAGCACGACGTTCCCGGTGATGCTGCCGCCTGCCGTCGCCAATGCCGAGAGGGTGTGGGTGCTGGTAAGCGTCGATGCGCCCGCCGATCCTTCAAACCTCGGCCGAGACGACTTGCCGCCGGCGTCGTGGCCCGAGCTGCTGGAGCTCGTGGCGCACGATAACAACCTGGCGCTGGCCAGGCTCTAGGCTCACCTCATGGGCGGTGCAGGCCGGTGAGGCCTGGCCGCCGTTGCGTCCGCTGCCACCTTGTACGGATCGACGAGCCGCGGCCACTCGGCCCTGACGTGCGACAGCACCGTCCGCAGCGCCGGCACGTCGATGGCTTCATCCGCGCCCGCAGGCTGGTTCAGGCACATGTCCCAGACCTGGGCCGCCAGGTGCCGGCCTGCGGCGCTGTCGCTGGGGTAATGCACGCCCAGGCGCTCGCGACCTCTGGCGATGCGCCAGGCCAGCCAGAGCAGCGGGGAATGCTGGTCCTGGCCGTAGGGCGTCGTGAAGTCGCTGAGGACGAGCGAGCGGCCGCGGGTCTCGGTCGTCTCTGGCGTTGTCTCGAAGATGCCGAAGCGGTCGGCAATGCCTTCGACGGACAGCAGCAGCAGCGCCGTCAGGTGGGCCACCGTCGCGTGGCCGCTGGGGAAGGCCGGATGCTGGGCGGGCCCCCACGGCGGCGTGAGGCCCGGGCACAGCGTCGAGGGGCGCACGCGCCGGTAGTGCGACTTGTATTGCATCTTCACCAGATTGCCGATGGCCGTGGCGCAGTTCATCAGCTCCATGGTCCAGGGCTTGGTGGCCGGATTGAAGTTCATCAGGTGCACGAAATAGGGCGCCGCCTGCCCGGACTGCACGGCCAGCTCGTCCAGGTAGCGCATGCGGTCGTCGCGCATCAGGTCGGCCAGTTCGTCGAGCTCGAGCCTGATGGCGGCCCATGCCTTGCCACGGTCCCGCGCTCGCCACTTCAGCAGGCTGACATTCGCTTCGAACCGCTGATGCAACGGCGATGTCATCTGCGGGCCAGCCAGCCATTGCGGATGTGCCATTGCGAACTCGCGGGCCGCCATGACGGACGGTGCCGCCAGGTTGACGTCCTGCAGCCATTCCGTGAGGTGACGGTCAAAAGGCAAGGTCCAGAAGCGCAGCGCCGGATCCCAGTCGCCGTTCTCCCACTCCAATGCCTTGCTGAACATCGGGTCGTAGGGATTGATGCGTTGCTCGAGCGGAAAGGCCGGCCAGCCGTCGCCTTGTGCAAAGTCCATCACCCAGGGCAGGGGCGAGAGTGCTGCGGGCGTCGCGTATTCGAAGCGTGTTACCGGGCCGTAGCCGCCCATGAAACCCGCGCCGCTGCTGCCTCCCGCGCCGGTGGCGGGCGAAGAGCCCGTCACGAATACTGGCGCTGCAGCCGCGGGATAGCTGCCCCAGGAGGGCGTGAAGTTGCCCGAGAAGT
>SEEY01000861.1 GCA_004211235.1 Rubrivivax sp. | reverse complement strand
CCTATGGAGTTGCCGGCCGCAAAAATGCGCGGCCCGATGATCCAGCCCTTGGCCACCGCGTCGCGCAGACTGATGGCGATGCCGTCGGGCGCTGCGAGGTCGCGCACCGTCGTGAAGCCGGCGTCCAGCGTTCGACGCAGATAGACCGTTGCGCGCAACGCGCGGTCGGTCGGGTTCATGTAGAAGCGTTCGCTGAAGCCGCCGGGGCTGCTCTCGCTGGTCAGATGCACGTGCATGTCGATGAAGCCCGGCATCACCGTGCGGTCCTTCAGGTCGATGACCTTGTCGTAGCCTGCCGGGTCGACATAGCCCGCCTTCACGGCACTGACCTTGTCGCCGAAGACGATGATGGACTGGCGCTCCAGCACACGGCCCGCCTCGGTGTCGACGAGGCGGCCGGCGTGGATCAGCGTCTCGCCAGGTGCGGCGGCGGCGTTGCAGGCGGCGAACAGCAGAGCGAGGGCGAAGCGGCGCATGACGATCCAGGTGAGCGGCAGAAACTGCCGCGCACGAGTGTCATGCCGCTCAGGCGCTGCCTGGCCCCTGAATGACCCTGACCTGCTGGCCGGCGAAGTCGACGACCTGGCCGGCGCGCATCTTGGCCGTCTTGCGCAGTTCCACCTGGCCGTCCACCTTGACCTCGCCGCCCGCGATCAGCACCCTCGCACGGCCGCCGCTTTCGACGAGGCCGGTGGCCTTGAGCAGCTTGTCGAGCTCGATGTAGTCGCCGCGGAGTTGAAGTTCAAGCATGAGGGTTCTTCTGAGCTGATGCACGGATGGCGGTCAGCGTGGAGCGGGAGGTGGAAACGTCGCTGGACAGGCGGAGGTGCAGCAGCGCCGGCCTGCCCGCCGCGATGGCCGCGTCCAGGGCGGGGCCGACCTCGCTCGTGCTCTCGGCCTTGAAGGCCGCAAAGCCGTAGGCCTCGGCCAGCCGCGCGAAGTCGGGGTTGAAGAGATCGCTGCCCGACACGCGGCCCGGGTACTCGCGCTCCTGGTGCATGCGGATCGTGCCGTAGGTGCCGTTGTCGACGACGACGACGAGCAGCTTGCTTGCGCCGTAGCCGGTGGCCGTGGCGAGCTCCTGGCCGGTCATCAGAAAATCGCCGTCGCCGGCGATGTTGACGACCCAGCGGTCCTGAAGGAGTGCGGCCGCCACGGCGGCGGGCACGCCATAGCCCATCGCGCCGGAGGTCGGCGCCAGCTGCGTCTTGCCGAAGCGGTGCAGCGCCGTGTAGCGGTGGAAGCGGTGCAGCCAGCCGCTGTAGTTGCCGGCGCCGTTCGTGAAGATCGTGCCCTCGGGCAGCTTGGCGTCCAGCAGGTGGATGACCTCGGCCATGTCCAGCGGCGCGACCGGCGTGGGCACGAGGTTGGCCTGGTAGTCGGCATGGGCGGCAGCGGTCCAGTCGCGCCAGGCGATGTCGGCGGGCGGCGCCAGCAGCGCGAGTTCGGGCGCGGCCTGGCTCATGCTCGCATTGATGAGCAGCTCGGCCGTGTAGACGCGGCCCAGCTCCTCGGCGCCGGCGTGGATGTGGATGAGCGCTTGCGCCGGCCGCGGCGCCTGCAGCAGCGTGTAGCCGCCGGTCGTCATCTCGCCCAGGCGCGGGCCGATGGCGAGGATGAGATCGGCGTCCTTCACCCGCGCCGCGAGCTTCGGGTTGATGCCGATGCCGACGTCGCCGGCGTAGTTCGGGTGGGCGTTGTCGAAAAGATCCTGGAAGCGGAAGGCGCAGCCGACGGGCAGCTGCCACGCCTCGGCAAAGGCTTGCAG
>SEEY01000860.1 GCA_004211235.1 Rubrivivax sp. | reverse complement strand
AGTATGGCCAGGCGCTGCTGCCACGGTCGGCGGCACTGGCCCAGGTGCGCTCGCTGCAGGCGCGACTCGGCGCAGACGTGGATGATCTCGAACAAGCCATGGCCGACGCCATCGCTCGCGCGGCCGGGGCCGTCGATGCCACCGCGCAGCTAGTCGGCACCCAGGCCGAGAAGCTGCTGCAGCCGCTCCAGGACCAGGTCGACCTCGTGGGCGCGGCCGGCACTGCGCTGGCGCGGGAAAACGCCGCCTGCGGTGCGCTGTTCGACCAAGCCGGCGATCGGCTCGGGCAGATCGGGGCCCTGATGACGGCGCCGCTGGCCGAGGCGCGCGCCCAGGTCGACCTGGTCAACGGCAAGATCGAAGAAGCGGGCGCCATGGTCGATGACCTGGCACGCCAGGCGCTGGCGCCGGTCGATGCGCTGGACAAGCGGCTCGACGCGGTGGCCGCAGCCCTCGGCGCCGCCATCCGGGCGATCGGAGACACGGTGGCGCAGGTGACGCAATTGCTGCACGACCTCGACCGGGAAGCCGAGCAGGTGAAGCCGGTGCTGAATGCCTTGCCCGGCCGCTTCGACCCGGTGCGCAGCGCGATCGTGGCGGCGATCGCGCTGCTGGAGCAGGTCAAGGACAGCATTCCCGCGTTCGTCAACCAGGCCGTGGGTGCGCTGCGCGGGGCCGACGGCGAATTGGATCAGGCCGACGGCCTGTGCAGCCACGCCATCCAGATCTGCACACTGTACCAATTGAAGGCGCCGCCGCTGATGCTGGCGCGCACGCTGTTCGTCGGCGTCAAGGCGACGATTCCGGGCCTGCACATGACGGTCGCCACCGCCATGACGTCGGTGCGCGCGGCCGGCACCCAGGCAGGCACCTTGATGGACACGGCGATCGGCGTGGTCGATGCGCTGAACCCGCTGCTGGACCAGGCGATCGCGCTGGTGCAGAAGGCCATCGACGCGCTGCTGGCGCTGCTGCAGAAGATGCAGGACGGGCTGGCCCTGGCCGTCACCGCAGCCAAAGCGGTGGCGCCGGCCATGCAGGGCGCGGTCGACTCGGCGCTGGCGACGGCGCACGAGGTGCTGGCCAAGGTGCGCCGGGCGGCCGAGGACTGCTTGGCGCAACTGGACTGCGAAGCCCTGGTCAAGCGCTTGCGCCAGGCCCTGTCGGACCTGCTGGACAGTACCTTCGCGCCCTTGCAGGCGCAGGTCGACGCGGCCACCGGCCGGCTAGCCGCGGCGCTGCAGGACGGGAAGGCGGGCGTGGGCCAGGCAGCGCAGGCGGCGCAGGACGGCTTGCAGTCACTGGCCGAGACGCTCACCGGCGCGCACGGCCAGGTCAGCGCACCGGTGGCGTCGCTGCGGGCGGCGCTGGATACGCTGCGCGAGCGGATCGAAAGCACCGGCAACTACGCGCGCCAGGTAGCACGCGACGCCGCCGCCGATGCCTTGGCCTACCTCGACCAGGCCGCGCAGGCCATCGCCGAGGTCGACGCCGGCGTGTCCAATGGCTTGGCGCCGGCCTTTGCCGCCTATACCGACGGCTTCGCCGCCGCGTTCGCGTCGGCGCAGTCGCAGGTAGGCCAGGTCTCGCTCGACGCGGTGATCGACCGTTGGCGCGCGCAGGCGGAGCAACACGCGGCTGACCTGCAACCGGCGGTCGAGGCCGCGGCCGGGCAGGCGGCGCGTGCCACGGCCGACTTGAACGGCGCCGCGGGAAAAGCCGAAGCGGATGTCGGCGCCCAGCACGCCGCGCTGCCGGGCGGCAAGCG
>SEEY01000148.1 GCA_004211235.1 Rubrivivax sp. | reverse complement strand
TTGCGGGACAGACCGCCCGAGCGCAGCGAGTAGCTCTGTCCCCAACTGATCAAGAATCCTTGCGGGACAGACCGCCCGAGCGCAGCGAGTAGCTCTGTCCCAACCGACTGAAAAGACAGAACCACAGAGATACAGAGACATCGGGAAATCAACACTTTCTCTGTGCCTCAGTGGCTCCTTGGCGCTGTCGCACAACGGCATCGCGCGTGGCGATGCACGGCAAAACGACTCACATGAATTCAATGCACCAACCCCTGAGCCTGGCGGAACTGCAGGCGCTGCTGACCCGCGTGTTCAGCGCCGAGGCGATTGCCGAATGGGCGCTGTTGCTGGGTTGCCTGGCCGTGGCCGGGTTGCTGAGCTGGGCGTTGTCCCGCGCCGTGGCCAAGCGCGACAACAGCGTGCTGTTCGGCGACCGTGTCATCGACGGCGCGTTGTTCCCGCTGCTCGCGCTCGCTCTCGCCTTCGGCGCACGACGCCTGCTGCCGCTGTGGGGCCTCGCGCCGGCCCTTTTCAAGCTGGCGTTGCCGGTGCTGGTGTCGCTGGCCGTCATCCGCGTCATCGCCCGCGTGCTGGCCGCGGCCTGGCCGAACTCGGCGCCGATCAAGCTGGTGGAGCGCATCGGCTCCTGGCTGGTCTGGATCGGCGCCGTGCTGTGGGTCACCGGCCTGCTGCCCGTCATCCTCGACGAGCTGGACGACATCGGCTGGAAGTTCGGTGCCGTCAAGCTGACGCTGCGCAACGTCATCGAAGGCGGGCTGACGGCGGCGCTCGTGCTGGTCGCCGCCCTGTGGATTTCGGCGGCCATCGAGGCGCGGCTGCTGCTGCGCGAGTCCATGGACCTGTCCATGCGCAAGATCGCCGCCAACACCATCCGCGCGCTGCTGCTCTTCGTCGGCCTGCTGTTCGCGCTGTCCGCCGCCGGCATCGACCTGACCGCGCTCGGCGTGCTGGGCGGCGCCTTGGGCGTGGGCATCGGCTTCGGCCTGCAGAAGCTGGCGGCCAACTATGTCAGCGGCTTCGTCATCCTGGCGGAGCGCTCGCTGCGCATCGGTGACATGGTCAAGGTGGACGGCTTCGAGGGCCGCGTGACGGACATCAAGACGCGGTACACGGTGATCCGGTCGATGGGCGGCAAGGAGGCCATCGTTCCCAATGAGATGCTGATCACGCAGCGCGTCGAGAACTCGTCGCTGGCCGACCCGCGGGTGCTGCTGTCTTCCACGGTCCAGGTCAGCTATGGCTGTGATGTCCAGGGCGTCATGGAGGCACTGGCTGCGGCCATCATCGAGGTGCCGCGCGTGCTCAGCGCCCCGGGGCCGGCCGTGCAGTTGAGCCAGTTCGCCGCCGATGGCCTGGAGCTCACCATCCACTTCTGGATCATGGATCCGGAGAACGGCGCCGGCGGCGTGCGCTCGGACGTGAACCTCGCCATCCTGCGCACGCTCGGGCGGCTCGGTGTGGAGATTCCGTATCCGCAGCGGGTGCTGCACCAGGCCGGTCAGGCGCTGCCTGAAGCGCCAAATCCACCCATGCAATGACAAAGACCAGGGAGGTCTGATGAAGAAGATGTTGAAGATCGGCGCCGCGACGGCGCTGGCCGTGATGCTGGGTCTGCCGGCATTGGCGGCGCCGCCGCGCCCCGCGACCGACCTGTCCGCGCGGATGGAGCTGTACAGCGAGCAGCATGTGGTGGCCGAGGATGGCAGCGAGGTCAGCACCTACCGGCAAGTCACGAAGCTGCTGAAGGCCGACGCCGCCGACAGCGTGCGGCAGCACCAGATCAGCCACAGCGCCAGCGCCCAGAAGCTGGAGGTTCTTGATGCCTTCACGCGCAAGGCCGATGGCCGCAGGATCAAGGTGCCCAAAGACAACTACCAGCTGCGCACGGCCTCCGGCCGCAGTGGCGGCGCAGCAATGTTCTCGGACTGGAACCAGACGACGCTGGTCTTCCCTGACCTGCAGGTCGGCGATGCCACGGAGCTGACCTACCGCATCGTCACGCGCCAGCCGCTGTTCCCCGGCAAGTTTTCCCGCAACGGCGAGTTCAACCGAGGCTTTGCTTTCGACCGCGTCAGCATCAGCGTTGACGCACCCGCCAGCATGAAGCTGCTGCACAAGAGCTGGCAGATGGACTTCAGCGAGAAGGTGACCGGCAAGCGGCAGCTTCTCAGCTGGACGTTGAAGAATTCCGCGCCGGTCATCAACGAGCGGCGTGACTTCAGCGTCTACGAATTGGGTGGCGAGCCGGGCTACGCCGTCTCCAGCTTCGACAGCACGCGTGAGATCGCCCGGCGCTACGTGGAGCGCGCCACCCCGAAGGCGGCGGTGACGCCGCGCGTGCAGGCGCTCGCCGATGAGGTCACCAAGGGCGTTGACGGCGAGCGCGCGCAGACGCAGGCGCTGTACGACTGGGTGTCGCGCGAGATCGGCTATGCGGGCAACTGTGTGGGCATTGGCGCCGTAGTGCCGCGCGACCTGGCGTTCGTCATCGACAACCGCATGGGCGACTGCAAGGACCACGCGACGCTGCTGCAAGCGCTGCTGCAAGCCAAGGGCATCACGAGTCACCAGGTGCTCGTCAACGCCGGCAACCTGTACAAACTGCCGGACGTGCCGGTGCTGAGCATGGTGAATCACGTCATCAACTACGTGCCGACGGTGGGCCTGTTTCTCGACTCGACCGATGCCGACGCCCCGTTCGGCCAGCTGCCCATCCAGGTGCAGGACAAGCCGGTGCTGGCCGCCGTGGAGGGCCTCCCGGAGCGGACGCCGCATGACGACGGCCGCGCCAGCCAGAGCCTGGTCACGCGCTTCGAGATCGGTGCCGATGGCTCGATGACGGGCGATGTCGAGCTCAAGGCGCAGGGGCGATTCGGTCAGCAACTGCGTTTGAGCTTCAAGGGTGTCGGCAAGGACCAGCTCGACTCGGCGGTCAAGCGCTACCTGGAAGGGATGCGGGTATCCGGAGACGGCAGCATCGAGACTGCCGACCCGCTCAAGCGCGGTGACGAGTTCGACTACCGCGCCAAGTTCGCGACGAAGCCGGTGCTGCGCATCGGTGTTGCCGGCGCCTTCGGCATGGGCCCCATCCTGTTCAGCCCGGCGCCGGTGGCGAGCTATGTCGGTGGTGTCAACCAGCCGGCGCCCGAGCATCCGGTGCTGTGTTTTTCATCGCACAGCGATGAGCGCTACGAGATCACGTTGCCCGAGAACATGCAGGTGCTTTCCATTCCCGAGGGCGTGGCCTTCAACGGGCCGCTGGTCAGCTATGAAAGCCGATACCGTCGCGAGGGCCGGGTGCTGCATGTCAGCCGCAGCATCACCGACCGCATGCCGGCCAACATCTGTTCGGCGGAGTTGATGGCGACCTATCTTGAAGCCCTCAAACCCGTGCTGGACGACATGCGCCAGCAGGTCCTCTACAAGTAAGCGCTCAGAAGTCGGCGTCCAGCACGACGCGGTAGCGCGCCTTGCCGCTGCGCAGGTGATCGAGCGCGTCGTTGACGCGGCTCATCGGAAAGCGTTCCACCTGCGGCAGGATCTGGTGGCGGGCCGAGAACTCCAGCATCGTCGCCAGCACCGAGGGCGGCGGCGTGGGCGAGGCGGACAGGCCCTTCTGCCAGCTCAGCAGGCCGCCGCTCTTGATGCTCAAGGCATCGGTCACCACGCCCACCAGATGCATGCGGCCCTTGGGCGCCAGCGTGCCGATCAGCGCATCCCAGTTGAGCGGCGCACCGACGGTGATGAGCAGGAAGTCCAGGCTGCCGGCGGCGGCCTTCAGCTCGGCCTTGTCGACGCTGGACAGCGTCTTGTGCGCGCCCAGGGCGAGCGCCTCGTCGCGCTTGGACGGGCTCGACGTAAACGCCGTCACCTCGCAGCCCCAGGCGCGCGCGAACTTGACGGCGATGTGGCCCAGGCCGCCGATGCCGACAACACCCACGCGGTCGGTCGGCTTGATGGCATGCAGCACGAAGGGCAGGAAGACCGTGCCGCCGCCGCACATCAGCGGGCCGGCGGCGGCCGGGTCCAGCGCGTCGGGCAGCGGAATGGCCCAGCTCCAGTGCGAGCGCAGCCGGTCCGCAAAGCCGCCGTGGCGGCCGATCAGCGTGGGCTGACGCTTGGCACACAGATGCTGCTCGCCGCCGATGCAGAAGTTGCAGTGCGTGCAGCTGCCGGTGTGCCAGCCCACGCCGACGCGCTGGCCGAGTTGCCGGCCCTTCACGCGGGCACCCAGCGCGGTGATGCGGCCGACCACCTCGTGGCCGGGCACGACCGGATAGCTGGCCGGGAACCACTCGCTGTCGATCATGGCGAGGTCCGAATGGCAGACGCCGCAGTGCTCGACGGTGATTTCGACGTCTTCCTCGCCCAGCGGGCCGGGTTCGAACTCGAAGGGCTGCAGCGGGCCGCCGGCGGCGTGGGCAGCGAAAGCGCGAATGGGGGCGCGACTGTGCGGCATGGGGTGTCTCCTAATGTTCAGCCGATTGGCGCGGGTGCGCCTTGAAGAACTGCCAGATGGTGGCGGTCGCGTCGAGCTCCGTACGCGGCCAGACATGGGCCAGGCCGTCAACGCGCAACAGCGTCACCTCGCTGCCACCGGTGCAGCCGGCGAAGCGCAAGGTGGCGACCGGCCCGGCGGGCTTGTCCTGCACCAGCTTCGCCTGGCAGCGGTTGTGCGCCGCCCAGCCGGCCAGCGCCTCGGGCACGCTTTCCACCCACTCGGCACCGCGGTCGCCGTGGCCTTCGTAGGGGTTGGTCGTGTCGGCGAGGCCGTGGATGGTGAGCACCGGCATGGCCCGGCCCGGGCAGGGGTTGAACGAGCGCAGGCCGCCCACCGGGGCGATGGAGGCGATGCGGTCGTTCAGGCGGCAGCCCAGCAGGGACGACATGCGGCCGCCGCCCGAGAAGCCGGTGGCATGGACGCGCGCGGGCGCTATGCAGACGCGGGCGGCGATGTCGTCGATGACGTCGGACACGTACTTCACATCGTCGGCGCGTGCGCCAATGGCGGGCACGTTCCAGCGCGAGTCCTCGGCCTGCAGCGTGGCCACGGCGAAGCCCTCGCGCGCCGCCAGCGCCTCGAAGCCGCTGGCTTTGGCGCGCTCAACCGCGTTGCCGCCGGAGCCGTGCAGGTCGAGCACCAGCGGCAGCTGCGCCTGGCCCGCGGCTGTAGGTGGGACGAACAGCCGGTAGCTGCGCGTGCGGCCGGCAGAGGTCAGCTCACGCAGTTCGCCGTTGACCGACGTCAGCGCGCAGCTGGCCGTCGCTGCCTGCGCCTGGACAGTTGGCGACAGGCTGAACAGCATCAACAGGACGGTGGCGAAAGAGAGCGGGCGCACTGGGGGTCCTCCGGGTTGCGGCCAGGATACCGCCGCGTGGCGAGGAAGCCGGCGTGGCACACCCCGCGGTTCTCACCGCGCCCAGCCACCGCCCAGCGCCTGCTGCAGCGCCACAGTGGCGGTCAGCTCGTCGCCCACCACCTGCACCAGCGCCAGCTCGGCGCTGAGCAGGCTGCGCTGCGCATCGAGCTGCTCCAGGTAGCTGCTGTAGCCGCCGCGGTAGCGGTTGACGGCGTGGCGCAGCGCCTCGGCGACGGCGGCGCGCTGGGCTTCGAGATGGCGGCGCTGCTCGCGCAGGCGGGCGACGCTGGACAGCGCATCCTCCACCTCGCGCAGCGCCGTCAGCACGGCCCGCTGATAGGCCAGCGCCGCCTGTTCGCGGCGGGCGCCGGCCACGTCCAGCTGCCCCTGCAGGCGCCCCGCCGAGAACAACGGCGCGAGCACGCTGGCGCCGAGCGACCAGACGGTGATGGGGTCGGCCAGGCTGGACGAGAAGGTGCGGCCGGCGCTGGCGGAGAGGCGCACCTGCGGCAGGAACTGAGCGCGGGCATTCGCCAGCGTCGCGCCGCTGGCGGCCAGCGTCGCCTCGGCCTGGGCGATGTCGGGCCGGCGGCGCAGCAGTTCGGACGGCAGGGCGTCGGGCACGGGCGGCGAGGTCAGCGCGGTGAGGGCCGAGCCGCGCGGCACGTCCTGTGGCGGCGCGCCGGCCAACAGGTTCAGCGCGTGCTCCTGGCGGGCGATGGCTGCTTCAGCCTGCGGCACGGCCTGGGCGGTCGCCTCGTACTCGGCTTCGGCCTGGCGCAGCTCCAGATCGCTGGTGTAGCCCACGCGGGCCCGGCCGCTGGCCAGTCGCAGCGACTCGGTGCGGGAGGCCAGCGTGGCGCGCAGCACGGCCAGCCGCGCGTCGAGCGTGCGCAGCGTCAGGTAGCCGCTGGCGGCCGCGGCGGCCACCGCCAGCGAGGCGGTGTCGCGGGCCGCCTCGGCCGCGACGGTGCCCGCTTCGGCAGCGCGCACTTGGTCGGCGACGCGGCCGAACAGGTCGAGCTCGTAGGCGGCCTGGAAGACGGGCTGCGCCGCGGTCGATTCGCTGGCCTGGCCGAGCGGGCCGACGCTGCGCGAGCGGCTCGCGCCGACCGCGAAGTCCAGGCCGGGCCAGCGCTGCGAGCGGGCGACGGCCTCCTGCGCGCGAGCCTCACGCACCCGCGCTGAGGCGGTCGCCACATCGGTGTTGCCGGCCAGCGCGGCCTCCACGGCATGCGCCAGCACCGGGTCGCCGAAGCCGCGCCACCAGTCGGCACGCTGTGCAGCGGTCGCACCGAGGTCGGTACGCCAGCGGGCCGGCAGCGCCACCTCGGTCGACCGCTGCGGCGGTTCGACCGGCGTGGCGCAGCCGGCGAGCCAGGCCAGGGCGAACGCGCAGGGCAGGGCGGTCAGCAGCTTCATGGCCTCGGCGCCGAGGCTGCCGCATCGGCCGGCGCGGCAGTGTCGACATGCGCCTCCACGGACAAGCCCGGCCGCAGGCGTTCAAGCCCCGGCTGGCCGGCGTCCAGCACGATGCGTACGCCCACGCGCTGGGCCACCTTGACGAAGTTGCCGGTCGCGTTGTCCGTGCGGATGACGGCGAACTCGTTGCCCGTGGCGGGGGCCAGCCGCTCGACGTGGCCGGTCAGCCGCGCGCCGCCGAGGGCATCGACCGTCACCCAGGCCCGCTGGCCGGGCTGGATGCGCGCCGTCTGCGACTCCTTGTAGTTGGCCACCACCCAGACCGTCGACGGCACCAGGAAGAGCAGCTGCGTGCCGGCCGTCACGTACTGGCCCTGCCGTACGCCCACCTCGCCGACGCGGCCGTCACGCGGTGCGCGGATCTCGGTGTTGGCCAGGTCGATCTCGGCCAGCCGCAGCGCCGCCTGCGCACCGGCCACCGCCGCCTCCAGTCCGCCGCGGCCGACGCCGACGGTGCGCAGCGCTTCCTCCGCCACCGTGCGTTGCGCCTGGGCCTGCAGAACGGCCGCTTCCGCCTGGCGCAGCGTGGCCAGCGTCTGGTCACGTTCGCGCAGCGAGACGGAGCGCTCGGCCACCAGCTCCTCCACGCGGCGCATGTCGGCCTGTGCGCGGGCCAGCTGGGCCTGCGCGTTCGCCACGGCGGCCTGCTGGCCGCGCCCGAGCGTTGGCTCTGCGTGGCGTTCGCCAGCGTGGCCTGCTGGCCGGCGCGCGCGGCGCGGGCCTGCTCGACGCGCTGGCGGTAGAGGCGGTCGTCGATGCGGGCGATGGGCTGGCCGGCGCTGACCGTCTGGTAGTCCTGCACCAGCACGGCGGTGACGTAGCCGTTGACCTGCGGGCTGATGACAGTCGGCTGGCCGCGCACATAGGCGTTGTCGGTGACCTGCTCGACCCGCTTGAACGGCGGCAGGTCCCAGGCATAGAGCAGCAGCAGCGCGCCGACGATGGGGGCCACGGCCGTGAGGATGCTCATGCGCAGGCCGCTGCGTGGCGGCGCCCAGCCGCGTGGCGCCGGGGCAGGTTCCGGGGCCAGGGCCGGGGCTGGTGCAGGCTCGGAGGCGACTTCGGCCGCCGTCCGGGGCAGCTCGACGGGATCGTCCAGCCGCTCCGGCGGCGGCGGTTCGTTCCGTGGCGGCGGTGGCGTGGTGCTCATGCGGTCTGCCTTGCTCTCATCGCCTGCAGCGCCGCCAGTTCGGCGGCCAGCGGGTTGATGCCCTTCCACCGGTACCAGGCCCAGCGCAGGCCGACGATGACGGCGGCGATGGCCGCCAGCGTGCCGATCAGCAGGAAGACGTCGTTGAAGGCCAGGATGTTGGCTTCGCGGCTGAGCTGCTGGCTGAGCAGCGTGCCGCCCTGCGTTCGGCGCAGCAGCGGGTCGGCCACCTGGCGGGCATAGGTCAGCGACAGCAGGTCGAGCCGGCCCGCCACGTTGGGGTCGCTGGCCAGCAGCGAGTCCACCAGG
>SEEY01000859.1 GCA_004211235.1 Rubrivivax sp. | reverse complement strand
ACGTGCTGCTGCAGGCCGACGAGATCGACCTGCGCATGGCCGAGGAGCAGTTCTCCGGCCACGGCGTGCTGACGCTGCTGCCAACGACGCCCAGCCAGGCCATCGCCATCGCTTCGCCCAGCGGCGTCGGCACCTCGGGCGTGCTGAACCTCGACATGAGCGAGCTGCGCACGCTGGCCGATGGCTTCTCGCGCATCGTCATCGGTGTGGTGGGCAGCAACGGCCACTCGCTGGCCAGCAGCGGCACGGTGACTATTGGCGCCCGTGCCGACCTCGACAGCCTGACCTTCCAGGACAGCGTCGCCATCTACGGCAGCACCATCACGGTGGCGGACTACAGCATCGGCTCCGCCGTGCTGCGCGTCGGCGACCACGGCAGCCTGACCCTGGACGGCGCCAGCCAGATCACGCTGTCCAACGCCGTCGAGGCCGAGAGCGTCACCCTCTACTCGGCCCTGGGCAGCATCCGCCAGGTCGACTCCGGCGCCGACGGCCTGCTCGGCGAGGCGCTGCGCACCGTCAACCTGAGCGTCTACGCCAACGCCGGCATCACCCTCGGCTCGCTGGAAGCGCATGTCATCGACGTGCAGAACAGCGGCAGCGGCAACATCGACCTGACCGTCAACGCCGGCCGCGCGACGCCCCTGCTGTCGCTGGCGCAGATCGATGGCAGCGTCGACGTGCAGCGTCTGGCCCAGCTCAGCAGCCTCGACAACGGCGCCATTTCGCTGGCCACGCTGGACGGCGGCATCCACGTGCTGGGTGGCGGCGCGGGCGTCTACACGCTGGGCGCCGGCACGCTGAGCGTCTCGGCCAACGGCGAAGCCGGTGCCAGCCTGCTGATCGACCAGCTCGTCACCAGCGGCGCGGGCAGCATCACGCTCAGCGCCAAGGACGGCCTGACCACGCGCAACGCCGGCCGCATCGCACCGACCGGCACCGGCGCGCTGACGCTGAACGCCGGCGGCGACATCAGCCTCGGCGCCGACGTCACCAGCCCGGGCGGCCTCGTCAAGCTGGCGGCCGGCGGCGCGCTGAGCATGGTCAGCGGCGTCACGGTCAGCTCGGTCGGCGGCGCCAGCCAGGACGCCCGCCGTGTCACGCTGGATGCCGTTGGTGATGTGCACCTGTCCATCGTCTCGGCGGGCCTGAGCATCGCCGTCACGTCCACTGGCGGCGCCCTCATCGACAACCTCGCGGGTGACGCCGCCAACCTGCGCGCCGACAGCCTCAAGCTCGTCGCAGCCACCGGCATCGGCGCCACCGGCGCCGAGCTGCGCACCGACGTCGCCACGCTGGCCGCCAGCAACACCACCAGCGGCGGCCTGGCGCTGATCGAAGCCTCGGCGCTGAGCCTGGGCGTCGGCGGCCTCAGCGTGGCCGGCAGCGGTTCGCTGTCGATCAGCACGCTCAGCGGTGACCTGACGATCAACCAGACCGTCAGCAACACCGCCCAGACCGACGGCCTCATCACGCTGAATCCGCTGGCCGGCCGCCTGATCCTGAACAGCCTCGTCACGTCGGACGTCGGCGACATCCGCCTGCTCGCGCCGAGCGACATCGTCATGGGCGCTGCCAGCCGCGTGCAGACCAAAGCCAGCGCGTCGGCCATCGAGCTGACGACGCAGGGCCGGCTCGACATGGCCGCCACGGCCCGCCTCGTCACGGCCGGTGGCTCGCAGCGCATCGAGGCGCACGCGGGCATCCTGCTCGGCCAGGTCAGCGCGGCCGCGGGCAACGTGGCGCTGATCACCGCCGGCAGCATCCTCGA
>SEEY01000858.1 GCA_004211235.1 Rubrivivax sp. | reverse complement strand
GCAGGTCCTGCACCGCGGCCGGCACGCCGGCCGCGGTGCAGGACCTGCTGGCCACGCAGATCGCCGCCGCCGTGAAGGCGCCGGACGTGCGCCAGAAGCTCGTCGAAAGCGGCTTTGCCGTCACCGGCACGCCTCGCGGCGATGCCGAGCGCATGGTGCGCGCGGAAGCTGCACGCTGGGCGGCGGTGGTGAAGGCGACCGGGTTCAAGGGCGACTGAGCGCCGAAGCGCCCCAGGGCCGGCCGCTTTGGCGGGCGGGCATGGCAACCGTAGTCAGCGGCCCCCATTCGGGGGGCCGCGCGCATTTCGGGCCCATTTCGTTATTTCCTAGCGCCACCATTGCGGGGAACTACGGTCGCGCCCCTCGCCTTTGCGATTAGGATAGCGCTATCCAGAACGTGGCCATGCCGGCCGCCGCTCCTCTACCACAGCCCGGCTGCCCATGCCAGGCTCCAGACCGTCTGCTGCCCTGCCCATGAGTTCATTTGCGCCCGCCTCTCTCGTCTTCATGGGCGTCGCCGGCTGCGGCAAATCCACGCTCGCCGTTGCCGTGGCCGAGCGCCTCGGCCGCTTCATGCTCGAGGGCGACGTGTTCCACAGCGAATCCAACCGCCGCAAGATGGCCGCCGGCACGCCGTTGACCGATGAGGACCGCGCCGGCTGGCTCGCCAGCCTTGCCGACGAACTGCGCAGCCATCCCGGGGCGCTCGCCGCCTGCTCGGCGCTGAAGAAGGCCTACCGCGACCAGCTCCGCCAGGCGTCGCCCGGCCTGCGTTTCGCCTATCTCGACATCGACAAGGCCGAGGCGAGCCGCCGGGTCACCTCGCGCGGCTCGCACTTCTTCGCCGCCAGCCTCATCGACAGCCAGTTCGACACGCTGGAGTCTCCCGTCGGCGAAGCCGGCGTGCTGCGCCTGGACGCCACCCGCCCGCTGGAGGAGTTGGAAGCCCGGGTCTGCGAGTGGCTCGGCCAACCCCTTTCCGTCGCAACGCGCTGAACGCGCTCCAATGGCTGCCATGACTGCTGATGCCAAGCTGACCAAGCGCGAGATCGTCGGCTACGGCCTGGGCGACATGGGGTTCAATTTCTACTGGACCAACGTCTCCACCTTCCTGCTGATCTTCTACACCGACGTGTTCGGCATCACGGCAGCGGCCGCGGCAACGATGCTTTTCGTCGTGAAGATCTTCAACGCCTTCACCGACCCGATGATCGGCGCCTACGCGGACCGCACGCAAACCCGCTGGGGCAAGTTCCGGCCCTATCTGCTGTTCATGCCGGTGCCGCTGGCCATCATTGGCGTGCTCACCTATTCGACGCCCGACTTCGGCCCCACCGGCAAGCTGGTCTGGGCCTATGTGACCTACCTGCTGCTGATGACGGTCTACACGGCCGCCAATCTGCCCTACAGCGCACTGTCGGGCGTGATCACGGCCGATGCCAACGAGCGCAACGCGATCAATGCCTCGCGCTTCGTTTGCGGCTTCGCGGGCGGCACGCTGGTGACCTTCATTTCCCCCAAACTGGTGAGCTGGCTCGGCGGCAGCGACCCGGGCCTCGGCTGGACGCTGACGATGGTGTTCTGGGGCGTGGCGGCGGCGCTCATTTTCGCCTTCACGTTCAGCGTGACGAAGGAGCGCGTCAAGCCGGTGCAGGCCGAGCCGGCCACCGTGCGCCAGGACCTGGCCGACCTGCGCAACAACCTGCCGTGGATGCTGCTGTTCGCGCTGGCCCTCATCATCATGCTGAGCATCACGCTGCGCATGACGAGCG
>SEEY01000857.1 GCA_004211235.1 Rubrivivax sp. | reverse complement strand
CATCGGCACCGCGCAGGAGCTGCAGGCAGCGGCCTATCTCGTCTACGCGGCCGACTTCCTGGCCAAGCCGGAAGAGGTCGTCACCAAGGCCTTTGGCGACAGCCATGCCAGCCTCGTCACGCACACGCGCAAGCTGGTGCAGATGCAGCGCGCGGCGCGCGCAGCGAAGGTCAGCACCGATCAAAGGGCCGAGCAGACCGAGCGCGTGCGCAAGATGCTGCTGGCCTTCTCGCGCGACCTGCGCGTCGTGCTGCTGCGCCTGGCCTCACGGCTGCAGACGCTGCGCTGGTATGCCGCCAGCAAGACGCCCTGCCCACCGGAGCTGGCCGTGGAGTCGCACGCCGTGTTTGCGCCGCTGGCCAACCGGCTGGGCATCTGGCAGATCAAGTGGGAGCTGGAGGACCTGGCCTTCCGCTTCCGCGAGCCCGAGGCCTACAAGGCGCTGGCCAAGGGGCTGCAGGAAAAGCGGGTCGAGCGGGAGCAGGGCATCGAGAGCGCCCGCGCGGCGCTGCAGAGCGCGTTGTACGCCCAGGGCATCGCGGCCGAGGTGCAGGGCCGGCCCAAGCACCTCTACAGCATCCACAAGAAGATGCAGGGCAAGGAGCTGGCGCTGGATCGCGTCTTCGACCTGCGCGCACTGCGCGTCATCGTCGCCAGCGTGGCGGACTGCTACGCCGTGCTGGCGCATCTGCACGAGATCTACCAACCGGTGCCCGGCGAGTTCGACGACTACATCGCCAAGCCCAAGCCGAATGGCTACCAGTCGCTGCACACCGTCGTTCTCGGTGCCGATGGCCGGGCGATGGAAGTGCAGATCCGCACCCGCGAGATGCATGACCACGCCGAGCATGGCGTGGCCGCGCACTGGGCCTACAAGGAAGCCGGCGCGCGTGGCTATGCCGGCGTCAGCGCGGCCGGGGAGTTCGAGGAGCAGGTCGCCCGCGCCCGCAAGGCGGTGCTGAACCAGCTGCTGGCCTGGGAGCGCGACACCGTGCAGGGCGGGGCCGAGGGCCAAGGCGCTCCGACCTTCGATGAGCGCATCTACGTGTTCACGCCGCAGTCCACCATCGTCGAGCTGGCGCCGGGCGCGACGCCGGTGGACTTTGCCTACGCGGTGCACACCGACCTCGGCCACCGCTGCCGCGGCGCGCGCATCGACGGCCAGATGCTGCCGCTGAACACGCCGCTGCAGAGCGGCCAGACGGTGGAGATCATCGCGGCCAAGGAGGGCGGGCCGTCGCTGGACTGGCTCAACCCCGAACTGGGCTATCTGCAGAGCCAGCGCTCGCGGGCGAAGGTGCGCGCCTGGTTCAACGCCCTGCAGCAGGCGCAGACGATTGCGCGGGGCCGCGAACTGGTCGAGAAGCTGTTGCAGCGCGAGGGCCGGACGGCGCTCAAGCTCGACGAGCTGGCCTCGCGGCTGGGGTTCAAGGGAGCGGATGCGCTGTTCGAGGTGGTCGGCAAGGACGAGTACTCGCTGCGCAACATCGAGCAACTGCTGCGCCCTCCGGAGCCTGTTGCCGACGAGGATGAGCTGCTGGCACAGCGGCATACCCGCAGCGCCAGCAGCGGCGCGCGGGGCGGCGTGCTCGTGGTGGGCATCGATTCGCTGATGACGACGCTGTCGCGCTGCTGCCGGCCGGCCCCGCCGGACGCCATCCAGGGCTTCGTCACGCGCGGCAAGGGCGTGGCGATCCACCGCGCCGATTGCAGCAACCTCGCCGAGATGAAGCGCCGCTCGCCGGAGCGCGTCATCGCCGTCGCGTGGGGTG
>SEEY01000856.1 GCA_004211235.1 Rubrivivax sp. | reverse complement strand
GTCCAGCACGGCATCGGCTACCGCACCCTGGACAAGGCGGTGGACGGCGCCGCCGTCGACACCTTCCGCGCCGACAAGGCCAGCTTTGCGCCGGCCTCGTTCGAATCGCACCAGCGCCTGAAGGTCGAAGGCAGCTGGAAGCGCGAGCCGCGCACGCTGGCCAGGGGTGCGCTGTTCGTGCCGATCGCCCAGCCCAAGGCGCGCCTGGTAATGGCGCTGTTCGAGCCGCAGGCGCCGGATTCGCTGCTGGCCTGGGGCGAGTTCAACAACGCCTTCGAGCGCAAGGAGTACATGGAAGAGTACGTGGCGGAAGACGTCGCGCGCGCGCAGATGGCAAAGGACCCGGCGCTGGCCGCCGAATTCCGCAAGAAGGTCGAGACCGACGCCGCCTTCGCCAAGAATCCGCATGCCCGCCTCGAATTCTTCGCGCGCCGCCATCCGTCCTGGGACGAGCGCCTGAACCTGTACCCGGTGATGCGCACCGACAGCGTGCTGTAGTGCGCGTCCTGTAAAGCGCCTTACCCCTGATGCATGTCCACGCACGCACCCGAGGGTGCGCGCTAGACTGGGGGCGATTGCCTTCATGGTGTTCGCCCATGCATCGCTTCCTTCATCGGCTTCCTCGGCCTCATCGGCTTCTTGATCGGCCCGTTCAGCGGCGCGATGTCCGCCAGGCCTGGGCGGCGCTCCTGGTGCTGCTGTTTCCCTTGCTGAGCCTGGTCACCGGCTTCGGCATCGGCCTGGCCGGCTTCCTCTTCCTGTTCACCGCCTGCCTGTGGTGGCGCGGCTGCCTGGCGGCCCTGCGCGCGCACTGGCCGCAGACGCGCTGGGTGCTGCTGGCCTTCCTGCTGCACCTGGCCTGCATGCTGGTGCTGGCGCCGGGACGCCCACACGGCGTCAACGCGGTCGACGGACCGCTGCGCATGTGCATCGCCTGCACCGCCATGCTGGTGGTGCAGGCCGGCCGGCCATCCTTGCGTGCACTGTGGCTGGGCGTGGCCGGCGGGGCGCTGCTGGGGGCCGGTTTCGTCGGCTGGCAGCGCCTGGCGCTGGGCATGGAGCGGCCGGGCGGGCTGCTCAATCCGATCACCTTCGGCGATCTGGCGCTATGTTTGTCCCTGCTGGCACTGGTCGGCGCGGCCGCGGTCCGCCCCGCCGCGCTGCGCGGGATCGCGGCGCTGGGCGTGGTGTGCGGGCTGGCCGCCTCGCTGCTGACCGGCAGCCGCGGCGGCTGGCTGGCGCTGCCGGCCGCCTTCGTGCTGCTGGCCGCGGCCAGACGGCAGGCATCGCTGCCGCGCCGCCTGGTGCTGGGCGTACCCGTGCTGGCCTGCGCGCTGGCGTTCGCTGCCTATGCCGTGCCGCAGACCGGGGTGCATGCGCGCGTCGCCGTCGGCGTCGAGGACGTCCAGCGCTACCTGGCCGGCAGCCCGGTCGCGACTTCGATCGGCGTGCGCCTCGATCTATGGAAGGCCGGCCTGCGCCTGGCCGCGGAACATCCGTGGCGCGGCCTCGACACCCCGGCCTATAAACGCCGCATGCACGAATGGGTCGCGGCAGGCGAGCTCAGCCCGGCCGTGTTCGCGCCGCCGGAACCGCCGCACATGCACAACGATGCCCTGCAGGCCCTGGTCACGCGCGGCATGCCCGGCTTGTGCGCCTGGGCCGGCATCCTGCTGCTGCCTTTCCTGTTTTTTCGGACGCAGCTGGCACGCGTGCCGGGAGCGCAGCCGCGCGCGCGACCGACCCAGCGCCAGTCGGCGGCGCTGGCCGGCA
>SEEY01000855.1 GCA_004211235.1 Rubrivivax sp. | reverse complement strand
CCCTGCAAAACCAGATTAGCACGGTCATCAAGGGCAAGCCGGCCCAGATCGCCGACTCGCTGGCCTGCCTGATCGCCGGTGGCCACCTGCTCATCGAGGACCTGCCGGGCGTTGGCAAGACGACGCTCGCGCATGCCCTCGCCATCTCGCTCGGCCTGAAGTTCTCGCGCCTGCAGTTCACCGCCGACCTGCTGCCCAGCGACCTGCTCGGCGTATCGGTCTATGAGCGCGAGAAGAACGGCTTCGCCTTCCACCCCGGCCCCGTGTTCGCGCAGGTGCTGCTGGCCGACGAGATCAACCGCGCCGGGCCCAAGACGCAGAGCGCGCTGCTGGAGGCAATGGAGGAGCACCAGGTCAGCATCGAGGGCATCAGCCATCCGCTGCCCGAGCCCTTCTTCGTCATCGCGACGCAGAACCCGAGCGAGCAGCTCGGCACCTTCCCGCTGCCGGAGTCGCAACTGGACCGATTCCTGATGTGCATCTCGCTCGGCTACCCGGATGCCGCAGCCGAGCGCGAGCTGCTGACCGGCGTCGACATCCGCGAGGTGCTGCGCACGCTGCAGCCGGTCATGAGGCCGGCCGAATTGATCGAGGCGCAGGCCGCCGTCAAGGCCATCCACGCGGCGCCGCCGCTGCTGGACTATCTGCAGGCCCTGATCGCCGCGACGCGCTCGGGCCAGTGGTTCGTCGAAGGCCTGTCGCCGCGCGCCGGCCTGGCCGTGCTGCGCGCCGGCCGGGCGCGGGCGCTGCTGCAGGGGCGGGACTATGTGTCGCCCGACGACATCCAGGCCATCCTGCCGCAGACGATTGCGCACCGCTTGCAGCCGCGGGCGGGGGCTGGGCGCGGATCGACGGAGCAGGTGCGGGCGATGATCGAGGCGATTGCGTTGCCGTGAGCCACGACATTTCATGGGGTAACCACGAACTCGCCGGCTTGGCACTCGCTATCAGCGCAGTCTCCTGCGCGAGCGTCGACGAAAACGCACTGAAACACACGTTGGATGCGAATGTCGGTCTTCCATTCGCTGGCTCTAGATGGAGCGGTCCAACAGTCCTGAATAGAACTGTTCTTGAGGACAGTGAATCCAGGCAGATATATGCCATCGCTCATGCAAATGGCTGTTCGTACCAGATCATGGTGCGAAAGAGGGATGGCCTCATTAGCGACTGGCACTTCACCTCGGACGAGCATCTTTGCAAAAACACCATGCATCGATCGTTGGGCTCATGAAACCTTGCTACCCCTTCAACCGATTCCCCGCCCACCTTTCCTGCGCATTGAACAGATGCACCCGCATCGCCGCCTGAGCGGCCAGCGGGTCCTGCGCCTCCAGGGCATGCAGGATGCGCTCATGTTCCAGCAGCGCTTCTTCCCAGTTCAGGTCGGTATCAGCCCTCGCGCTGAGCTGCAGTGAGATCGGGCTGTAGCGGCCGTTGAACAGCTCGCCCACCATGCGCTCCAGCACCGAATTGCCGGCCAGGGCGGCGATGGCGAGGTGAAAGCGCCGGTCGGCATCCAGGGCCGGCCGGCCCGCTTCCATCGCCTCGCGCATCGCGTCCAGCGCCTCGCGCACCGCCTTCAGCCCTGCCGCGTTGGCGCGCGCGCAGGCCTGGGGCATCAGTCCGCCTTCCAGCACCACGCGAGCCTGCATCAGCTCGAGCGGGCTTTCACCCAGGCCGGCCGTCGCTTGCGCGTCGCCGCTGCCGCGCACGTAGATGCCGGCGCCCATGCGCACTTCGACGCAGCCGGCGATTTCCAGCGCGATGAGTGCC
>SEEY01000854.1 GCA_004211235.1 Rubrivivax sp. | reverse complement strand
GAGCTGGTCCACCGGCCGGCCGTCGGCCGTGACGCGCACGCGGCGCAGTTCCTTGAAGGTCAGCGGGTCCAGGAAGCGCCGGAAGCCGGCCACGTCGCGCGCTGCAGGGCCCCGATGCCGTCATCGCGGCCTGGACCGGCTGGCTCACGTCACCCGAGCCGCCGTTCAGCTGGTCGCCGGACCTCGTGCTGGTGCTGCCCAGCGGCGACCTCGCGCGCAGCACCGGCCCGGTGCTGGATCCCGGCGGCAAGGTGACGGCGCGCTTTCAGTCGGTGTGGCGGCGCAAGGCCGGCGGCGGCTGGGAGATCGTCTTCGACTTCGGCACGCCCGCCTGACGCCGAGCTCAGCGCGGCCTGGTCAGCTCGATCTCGAACAGCTTCGGCCACAGCTTGCCGGTGACGAACAGGCGCTTCTTCTTGGCGTCGTAGGCAATGCCGTTGAGCACTGCGTCGCTGTTGCTGCGCAGGTTGTCCGGCAGCAGGCCGGCGAGGTTGATCCAGCCCGTCACGCGGCCCGTCTTCGGGTCGATGCGGGCGATGCGGTCGGTCTGCCAGACGTTGGCCAGGATCTCGCCTTCCACCCATTCCAGCTCGTTGAGCTGGTCCACCGGCCGGCCGTCGGCCGTGACGCGCACGCGGCGCAGTTCCTTGAAGGTCAGCGGGTCCAGGAAGCGCAGCTCCGGGCTGCCATCGCTGAAGATCAGTTCCCTGTCGTTGTGCGTCAGGCCCCAGCCCTCGCCGGGATAGCTGAACTTGCGCCAGAGCTTGAAGGTCTTGAGGTCCAGCACGAAGGCGGTGCCTTCCTGCCAGGTGATGCCGATGAGGCGGTCGCCCCACTGCGAGATGCCTTCGCCGAACACCTCAGCCGGCAGCTCCACGGCCTGCAACACGCGGCCGGTCTCGATGTCGACCTTGCGGATGCTGGAGCGGCCATACAGGCCGGTGCCTTCGTACAGGAAGCCGTCATGGAAGAACAGGCCCTGCGTGAAGGCCTGCGGGTCGTGCGGATAGCTGCGCACGACCTTGAAGCCCTGCGTCGGCGTGGTGGCGCTGGCGACGTGGGCGAACGAAGCGGCGGCCATCCCGGCCAGGCCGGCCAGCAGGGCGCGACGCCGGGCATTGAAGAGTTGCTGCATGCCGTCAGCGTAAATCAAGCAGCGGGGGCACAAAGGCTTCCAGCAACTCGACGAGTTCGGGGTCCATGAAGCGGTAGTCGTCCGGGATGTCGAGCACATGCAGCGGCTTGTGGGCCAGCGTGCGTCCATGTTCGGCCAGCAGTCGCGACTTGTGCTTGGTTTCCATGGCGATGACGACGTCGGCCCAGTCCAGGTCAGCGTGGCTCACCTGCCTGCGCGCGCTGGCGCTGGTGCCGGCCGAACGCACGTTGAGCGCGGGATGGCGGCGGAACACCTGCTCGGCCGTGGGGCTGCGCCACTGGTTCCGGCTGCAGATGAACAGAACACACAGCTTCTTGCTCACGCCCCGCCCAGCGCCTTGAACAGGACCGCCTGCCGCAACCACTGCTGCAGGCGCAGCCGGATCTGCGTCTGCTCGGCATCGAGCACGGTGCTGCGGATCTGCAGCCAGTCGGCGCGGGCGATGGCGCCGACGTCGTAACGCAGCGCAGCGAGGCGCTCGTTCTCGGTGGCTTCACGCAGCCGGCCGGCGTTGGCCGCCAGTTGCTGGGCGCTGCGCTCGGCCTCGATGCGCTGGCTCTCGATGTCGGCCAGCGCCTTCTGCAAAGTGTCCCGCAAGGCCAGCGCGGCGCTGTCCAGCT
>SEEY01000853.1 GCA_004211235.1 Rubrivivax sp. | reverse complement strand
GCCAGAACGAGCTGCAGCTCGTCATGTCGGGCATCCAGTTCATGTTTCCGCCCCTCTTCGACGTCATCGGCATCATCGAGAAGTACCACCCGCGCAAGGCGCTCAGCTGCAGGAACATCGACGGCCGTGAGGTATGGGTGCTGCGCGTCGAGCGCGAATCGCTGTGCGCGCCGGCCCTCGTCGCCAAGCTCGAAGCGGCGCTCGGCGCCCGGCTCGACATCGAGGCCGGCGTGGCCGAGGATTCCATCGCGCTGCGCACCGTGGCCCGCGCCAAGGCGCAGCAGCGGGCGGCCGAGGAGCTGGCCGCGCAGCACCCGATGACGCGCACGCTGCTGTCGCAATTCCCGTCGGCACGCATCCTGCCGGGCTCCGTGCAGCCCGTGCTGACAACTTCAACTTAAAGGACACGACCATGATGAAGGGCCAACTCGCCGGCTTGATGAAGCAAGCCCAGGCGATGCAGGACAACCTGAAGAAGGCGCAGGACGAACTCGCCAACATCGAGGTCGAGGGCCAGAGTGGCGCCGGGCTCGTGAAGGTCGTCATGACCTGCAAGTACGAAGTCCGCCGCGTCACCATCGACCCCAGCCTGCTGGCCGATGACAAGGACATGCTGGAAGACCTCGTCGCCGCCGGCTTCAACGACGCGGTGCGCCGCGCGGAAGCCACCAGCTCCGAGAAGATGGGCAAGCTGACCGCCGGCATGCCCATGCCTCCCGGCATGAAGTTCCCGTTCTGAACCCCTCGGCCTTGAACCCCAGCCCAGGAACAAAGCCACAGAGTCCCAGAGGCACAGACGCAGCGCGTTCTGCCCGCTTTCTCTGTGGCTCTGTGCCTGCGTGGCTGTGTTGCATCCGGTCATGTCACTGAACGCGCTGGACTCCCTCATCGAGGCGCTCAAGCGCCTGCCCGGCGTGGGCCAGAAGTCGGCGCAGCGCATGGCCTACCACCTGCTCCAGCATGACCGGCTGGCCATGCCGCGCCTGGCTGATGCGCTGTCGGCGGCGGGCGAGCGCATCAAGCATTGCGAGCGCTGCCACACCTTCAGCGAGACGGCGATCTGCGGCGTCTGCGCCGATGAGCAGCGCGACGCCAAGCTGCTGTGCGTGGTGGAGACGCCTGCCGACCAGGCGGCGCTCGAGCGCACCGGCTCCTACCGCGGCTACTACTTCGTGCTGCTGGGTCGCCTGAGCCCGCTGGACGGCGTCGGCACGCGCGAGATCGGCGCGGCCGAGCTGCTGCAGCGGTCTTCCGAACAGGGCGTCGAGGAGGTCATCCTGGCCACGAGCTTCACGGCCGAAGGCGAGGCCACGGCGCATGTTCTGGCCGAGGCGCTCAAGGCCCGCGGCATCCGCTCGACGCGGCTCGCGCGCGGCGTGCCGGTGGGCAGCGAGCTCGAATACGTTGACCTGGGCACCATCGCCCATGCCCTGACCGACAGAAGATGAGCCCACCCCCTACCGGCTTTGCCGGCTCCTTCAAGGGGGCGCTGCCTACGGGCTGGCAAAGCCAGTTCCACAGCAGCCGCCTGCGAAGACACCACACCATCCAGGAGTGCTCATGACCGTTGCCCAACTCTGCCTGCTTGTGGCGTGCGCGCTGCCCATCGTCTGCGCGGGCCTGGCCAAGTCCCGCGGCTTTGGCAAGCGGCGGCGGGACGGCGGATTCGACAACCACCAGCCGCGCGAGTGGCTGGCCCGGCTCGACGGTTGGCAGGCGCGTGCCAACGCCGCCCAGGCCAACAGCTGGGAGGCGCTGCCAGTCTTCGTCGCGGGCC
>SEEY01000852.1 GCA_004211235.1 Rubrivivax sp. | reverse complement strand
GCGCGCGCGAGCGCTTCGCCGACCATTCGCAGGAAACGTTCGCCGCCGTGCTCGACACCTGCGAGCGACTGGCGCGCGACAAGTTCGCGCCGTTCAACCGCCTGGCCGACACGGAGGAACCGCACATCGTTGCGGACTCGGCCGGCGAGCGGGTGCAACTGCCGCGGGCCACGCACGAAGCAACGCTCGCTTATGCCGAGACCGGCATGCTCGCCGCGTCGCAGGACTACGAATTCGGCGGCATGCAACTGCCCTGCGCCGTCGAGATGGCCGGCCGCGCCTTCTTCAGCAAGGCGAGCGTGGGGCTGTCGGCCTACGCCATGCTCACCACCGGCAACGCCAGCCTGCTGATGGCCCACGGCACGCCGCTGCAGCGCGAGGTGTTCGCGAAGAACGAGTTCGCCGGCCGCTGGTTCGGCACCATGTGCCTCTCCGAACCGCAGGCGGGTTCGTCGCTGTCCTACATCGCCACCCGCGCCGAGTTGGATAACGCCGCCGACCCGCTCGGCCCGCGCTACCGCCTCACCGGCCACAAGATGTGGATCTCCGCCGGCGACCACGAGATCACCGAGAACATCGTGCACCTGGTGCTGGCCAAGATTCCCGGGCCTGACGGCAAGCTCGTGCCGGGCACCCGGGGCATTTCCCTTTTCATCGTGCCCAAGTGGCTGGTCAACGAACAGGCCCAGCTCACCGGCGAGCGCAACGACATTGCGCTGGCCGGGCTCAATCACAAGTTGGGCTATCGCGGCACGACCAATTGCCTGCTGAACTTCGGCGAGGGCCGCTGGACACCCGGGGGCCGCCGCGGCGCCGTGGGCTATCTCGTCGGCCAGCCGGGCGACGGCCTGCGCTGCATGTTCCACATGATGAACGAGGCGCGCATCGGCGTCGGCCTGGGCGCGGTGATGCTGGGTTACGCCGGCTACGAGGCGAGCCTGGAGTACGCCAGGCAGCGGCCGCAGGGCCGCCCCGCCACTGCGGCCGGCAAGGACGCGTCTGCCCCGCAGCGGCCCATCATCGAACATGCCGACGTGCGCCGCATGCTGCTCGCCCAGAAGAGCTACGTCGAGGGCGGCCTGGCGCTGGAGCTGTATTGCGCGCGCCTTGTCGACGAGCTCGACACCGGCGGCGACAGGCCCGGCGCGCAGGCGCTGCTGGACGTGCTCATCCCCATCGCCAAGAGCTGGCCGAGCGAGTGGTGCCTGGAGGCCAACTCGCTGGCCATCCAGGTGCTGGGCGGCTATGGCTATACGCGTGATTTCCCCGTGGAGCAGTACTGGCGCGACAACCGCCTGAACATGATCCACGAGGGCACACACGGCATCCAGGCGCTGGACCTGCTGGGCCGCAAGGTTGTGCAGCAGGGCGGAGCTTCGCTGGCCGCGCTGGCGGCGCGCATCCAGCAGACCATCGAGCGCGCCATGCAGACCGGCTGGGCCGCCGAGGCCAACCAGCTCGCCGCTGCCCTTGCGCAGGTTGGCGGCGCGACGAAGAAGGCCTGGAGCACCGGCCAGCCCGAGGACGCGCTGGCCAACGCCACGCCCTACCTGCAGGCCTTCGGCCACACCGTGCTGGCATGGCTGTGGCTGGACGTGGTGCTGGCCATCGAGGGTTCAGCCCAGCCGGGCACCGACTTCGCGCATGGCAAGCGCGCCGCGGCCCGCTACTTCTACGCCTACGAACTGCCCAAGGTCGCTGCCTGGCTGGAGGCCGTCTCGCGCCGCGAGCCGCTGCTGCGTGACGTCAAACCGGAGTACTTCTGACCATGAGCACC
>SEEY01000147.1 GCA_004211235.1 Rubrivivax sp. | reverse complement strand
ACCCAGACCTCGGACGATCCGGCCACCTTCGCCAGCACCGTCTCGAGGTGCTTGATGCGATGCGGTTGGCCCAACACCCAGGGATGCAGCGACAGCGCCAGCAATCGTCCCCCGCCGCGGCGCGCCTCTGCCAGCAGCAGGTCGAACGCATCGCTCACCTGTTCGGCCCAGGAGGCTTCGGCATGCAGGTTGTCCATGACGACGAAGCGGTCCTCGATCTCCGTGGCCAGCGGCAGGTTCCACAGGTCGCCCTGGGCGGTGTGGAAGCGATAGGGCAACTCGTCGTTGACCCAGTCGCAGAAGTAGTCGATGCCTTCCGCCTTCAGCAGCTCGGGCGTGTGCGGGCTCTGCAGCTTGCCGGGGCTGAGCCAGCCGCGCACGGGCTGGCCGCTCGCGTCACGCAACGTGGCCAGCGAGCGCTGCACGGTCGCGCGCTCCTCGTCCGGCGCCAGGCCGCCGACGTGCGGCGTGTCCATCGACCAGGAATGGCCGAGCACCTCGTCGCCCCGCGCGCGAATGTCGGCCAGCAGCGCCGGATAGCGCAGCGCCAGCTCGGCATTGATGGCGAAGCTGGGCCGCACGCCGAAGGCGTCGAAGGCGCGCAGCAGCCGGTAGATGCCGACCCGGTTGCCGTAGTCGCGCAGCGTGAAGTGGCGCAGGTCGGGGTAGGGCATCGCCATGGAGCCCGGCAGCCTGACCTTGGCCGACGGGTTCATCGGGAAGTGCTGCAGGCTGACGTTGACCCACACGGCCAGCGGCTTTGCCCCTGGCCACTGCACGCGCGGCCGGTCGGTCAGCATCGACCAGTCGTAGCGGTCATGGTCCATGCCATAGCGGCGCTGCGGGTAGGCCAGATGGACTTGTTCGAGTGCCATTCATCGGCCTCCGTTCTTGGCTTCAATGCTGTCGATGGCGGCGAGCGCTTCGTCGTGCTGGTGCGCGAGGTAGTGCTCGGCGATCTCCCGGCCGGTGGTGACCCAGACGTCGCTGTGTCCGGTGATGTAGGCCAGTGCGTCCTCGAAGGCCTTGAGGCGGTGCGGGCAGCTGACCTGGTAGTTGTGCGTCGGGATGCACATCACCGTGCCGGACTCGGCGCCCTCGGCATAGAGCCGGTCGAAGCTGTCCTTGATCATCTGGCCGTAGCGGCGCGGCTCGACCTTGTTGACCACGTAGGCAATGGTGTCGTTGAGCTCCAGCGAGTACGGCACCGACACGAAGCGCTGGCCGCCGCGCACACGCAGCGGCGTGGGCTGGTCGTCATGGAAGAGGTCGCAGCTGTACAGGCCGCCGAGCTCGGCGAAGAGGTCCAGCGTGTGCTCGCTGTGCGACAGCGCCGGGGCGAGATAGCCGGCCGGCGCGCGGCCGGTGTGGCGCTCGATGGTCTCGATGGATTCGAGGATCATCGAGCGCTCCTGCGCCTCGGACATGCCGTAGGTGTAGCGCGTGTTGTAGATGCCGTGGCTGAAGAACTCCCAGTCGCGCTCGCGGCACATCGCGATGATCTCGGGATGGTGGGTGCACAGCGCGGTGGACAGCGAGATCGAGCCGCGCACGCCGTACTTGTCCAGCAGCTTCATCTGCCGCATGTGGCCGACGCGGTTGCCGTAGTCGCGGATCGAATAGCCCGGCACGGCGGGGTAGGGGTGGGGCCAGGCCGCGCGTGACGGATTGGCCGGTGGATCGAGCTCGTAGAACTCGATGTTGGGCGCCACCCAGAAGGCCAGCCGCGCGCCGTTGGGCCAGCGGATGCGGGGCCGGTCGCGGTAGGGCCAGAAGTCGTAGTGGCCGGTATCGGCCCTCATGCGGCCGCCTTTGCGGTCTGCTGATCCAGCCAGCCCAGCGTCTCGCTCACGTCGACGATGTCGGCGTACTTCAGCATCAGGTCGGTCAGGTTGGCGAAGTGGTAGGACTCGTGCTTGTCGGCCACGCACTGCTCGGGAACGATGGTGCGGTAGCCGCGCGACAGCGAGTCCACCGCCGCTGCGCGCACGCAGCCCGAAGTCGACCCGCCGGTGATGACGACGGTGTCGACCTGGTGCCACACCAGCAGTGACTGCAGCGGGGTCTCGAAGAAGGGCGAGGGCATGCGCTTGCAATAGACCAGGTCGCGGCCGAGCTCGCCGGTCCTGATGTCGCAGCGCTCGTCGAACGCGGCGCGGCGCGAGCCGTGCTTGATGTTCTGCAGCGAGTCGGGCGTGTCGGTGCGTGTGCCCCAGACGCCGGCATCCTCGGCCGAGTCGGCATAGGCCACATGCGTCCAGACGACCGGCCAGCCGAGCGCACGGAAGCGTTGGGCCAGTGCATTGACGTGCTCGATCTGGCGCGGGTCGGTCTCGTAGGCGGTCTTGAACTGGTCGACGCGGGTGTAGGCGCACTGGAAGTCGATGTTCACCAGCACCGCCTTGCGGCCATAGCCGAAGCGGGCGCGCTTGGGGTTGGCCTTGATGTCGGCCCAGATCTCGCGGGCGGTCTTGTTGGATGTTTCCATGCGTCGCTCCTTGGTCGCTCGTCCTCGGGGAACGATAGGCAGGCCGGTCGGCAGCGACAAAGCCGGCCGGGCGGCTGATCAGCCTGCGAGCACCGGCGTCGCGGCCTCGAAGAACTCCAGCCAGGCGCCGTCCGGCGCGCGCAGCGCCAGCAGGCGCACGTCGCCATGCGGTGACAGCGTGACCGTGGTGGGCGGCATCGCGAGCGGATGGCCGGTGGCCTCGACATGTCGGGCCAGTGCGTCGATGCCGCGCGTGGGAAAGCGCAGCGTCGCCATGCCGAAATGCGGCGGGCCGGCGTCGGCGGACAGGTCGCGCCCACCGGCGCCGGGCGCGGCCACCAGCTCCACCGAGCCCTCCACCTGGCCCTGCGGATGGACGATGCACAGCGTCAGCCCGATCTGCGACGCCAGGCCCGGCGGCGCGCCGAACAGGTTGGGCCCGGGCGCGAAGCCGGGCGACGCGTAGCGCGAGGCGATCTGGAAGCCGAGCACGTCGCGGTAGAAGGCCAGCGCCACATCCACGTCGCGCACGATCTGGCTGGAATTGAAGACCTGGCTGAAGTCGCGCAAATGGTCGAAGCCCACCAGCGGGGGATGCAGGCGCTCGATCAGCGCCAGGCGCACGTTGTCCGGCCCGCGAACCAGCCATTCCTTGACGCCGAGCGTGCCGAAGTCCCAGGCGACGGGCGGCGCCACGCCATGCCACTGCAGCGCCCGCATGCGCGCGGCCATGGCGTCCACGTCCAGCACGCGCACATTGAGGTCGAAGATGCCGCCGCTGTCCCAGCACTGGTCGTCGGCGCGGATATCCTGTTGCGGGCCGGCGCCCTCCAGGCGCAGCAGGCGCACGAAGCCGGTGTCGCAGTCGGGATGGGCGAGCAGCCATTCCTGGCCGATGGCGCCGGGGCGGCCCCAGGCGGCCAGCAGATGCGGGTCGACCGTGCCCTGGTGACGAACGACCCAGCCGCCGTTGCCTACCCAGCAGTCCAGGTGCGGCCGCTCGTCGCGGACGATCAGGACGGCTTCACTGAAGCCGGCGATCTGGAACCCGCGAGTGGTCACGGCGGACATCAGCGGCGGATCAGGCGGCTGCATTTCGGGCCGAGCGCCGGGCCGCTCCCAAGCCGGCCCGCTGGGACTCGCTCGCGTCCAGCGACGCGACGCTGGGCGAGGGGCTCCGTCACTTCACGGTGCGCAGGTAGTCGATCAGCGCCTTGCGCTCGGCGGCATCGGGCATGCCGATGAAGGCCATCGTCGTCCCCGGCACGACGGCGGCGGGGCGGGTGAGCCAGGCGTTCAGCTGCGCCTCGTCCCAGACCTGGCTCTGGGCCTTCATCGCCGGCGAGTAGCCGTAGCCCGCCACGCTGCCCATGGGCCGCCCGACCAGGCCTTTCAGGTGCGGGCCGATGCGCGCCGCGCCGCTGTCGCCCGTGTCGTGACAGGCCGCGCAGCGCATGAACAGACGCTTGCCCCTGGCGATGCTGGCGGCATCGACGGCCGGTTGTGCCGATGCGGCGCCGGTGGCCAGCAGGGCGAGCAGCACGGCGGCGCCGAAGGGGGCAGGGCGCAAGGTCTTCAGCAGCATGTCGATACCTTTGGAGGAGTCCCGGAACGCGGGTCGGTGCCGATGCTAGGTGGGCAGGGTGTGCCGGCCGGGTGTGCCGTGCCGGCTTGTTCACGCTGCGGCAACTGAGGACGGTGCGCCGGCTTCCCGGCACGTCCGGGCCTATCCGCCTGATGGACGGCCGCGCGTCCAGGCAAGACCGTGCAGCCACCGGGAGTCAGGATGGCCCATCTCCCCTGCAGCCTGGAAGGCATTCCTTCAATGATCACTCACGACACCGAGGTGCTGGTCGCCGGTCTCGGGCCGGTCGGCGCCACCGCCGCTCTCTCGCTGGCCCGCCAGGGCATCGCCGTGGCCGCCATCGAGCCGCTGTCCAGCAGCGCCACCGACCTGCGCGCCTCCACCTATCACGCGCCGACGCTGGAAATCCTCAGCGACCTGGGCGCCGCCGACACGCTGTTCGGCCAGGGCCTGAAGGCCCCCGTCTACCAGTACCGCGACCGCCAGACGGGCGAGGTGTTCTCTTTCGACATGGGCGAGATCGCCGACCGCACGCGCTTCCCGTTCCGCATCCAGTGCGAGCAGCACCGCGTGACGGCCGACATCGTCGGGCAGCTCAAGCGCCAGCCCAGCGCCACGGTGCTGCAGGGCCAGCGAGTGCTGTTCGTCGAGCAGGACGCCGATGGCGTGACCGCCTATGTCGAGAGTGCCAACACGGTGGAGCGCTGGCGCGCCCGCCACCTCATTGCCGCCGACGGCGCCAGCAGCGTGGTGCGCAAGGTGCTGGGCCTGCAGTTCCCCGGCTTCACCTACGACGAGAAGTTCGTCTGCTTCTCCACCGAGCATCCCATCGAGGAGGCCTTCGACGGCCTCAGCTACGTCAACTACATCTCCGACCCGCAGGAGTGGATGGTGGTGCTGCGCGTGCCCGGGCTGTGGCGCATCCTCGTGCCGGCGCCCACCGACCTCACCGACGAGCAGCTGGTGTCCGACGACTACAAGAACGGTGTGTTCGGCCGCATGCTGGGCCGCGAGTGCGACATCGTCACGCGCCACCGCACGATCTACCGCGCGCACCAGCGCGTCTGCGAACGCTTCGCGGTGGGCCGCATCCTGCTGGTCGGCGATTCGGCCCACCTGAACAGCCCCATGGGCGGCTTCGGCATGAACAGCGGCATCCACGACGCCGTCAATGCCAGCGAGAAGCTGGTGCGCGTGCTGCGCCATGGCGCCGATGCTGCCGGGCAGGTCGCGCTGTACGAGCGCCAGCGCCGCACCATCACGCATGACTTCGTGCAGGCGCAGACGATCGAGAACACGCGCCTGATGCGCGATGGCTGGGCCAATGCGCGTGCGCAGCGCAGCGAGGCGATGAACAAGCTGATGAACGACAGCGCCGCGCGCCGCACCTATCTGCTCAAGCAGTCGATGTTCACCAGCCTCGAACAGGCCGCAGCCATCGCCTGAGTGAAGGCCGCGCCGGGTGTCGCCAGGCTGGGGCATCAGGCACGGCCGAGGTGATTCCGGGCACTGCGATGCAGCGTGCCAGGAAGCCCGATCCGGCCACTTATCCACCTGCCGAGCGTCGAAAAACGGAAGAAGGCGCGCAGTACCACGGCTGCCTACATTCGCGTCGAACCCGAGCAGGAACCCACAGCTCAGCCGGCATTCCCGACCGGGCAGCCCCGCCCGAACCACCACGTCACGGTCCTCTCTACCCTCCCGGAGAACAAGCATGCAAACGCATCAACCGCTCTGCACATCGCAGCTTCAGCAGCCAAAGCAGACCCAGCCATGGCTGGCGCCCACCGCCATCGCGCTGGCCTGTGCCCTGTCGACGAGCGCCGCGTTCGCACAGGCCGAAACCGCCGCTGCAGCACCGGCTGAGGCCGCGCCCACGGCCAGCAACGCGCTGCCGACGGTCACCGTCACGGCGCGCAAGCGCAGCGAGAAGCTGCTCGAGGTGCCGATCTCGATCCAGTCCTTCTCGGACAAGGAACTGCGCGCCAGCGGCACGACCGACATCAAGGACCTGACCACGCAGGCCGGCTTCAACTTCAGCTCGGCGCAGGGCTCGGGCGCCCAGGGCCGCGCCTTCGGCGTGACGACCTTCCGCGGCCTGCAGGGCGAGCTGAACTTCCCGTGGGACAACTCGGGCGGCATCTTCATCGACGGCATCTTCATCTCCGGCGGCGTCTCCAGCATCGGCATGACCGACGTGGCGCGGGTTGAAGTGCTCAAGGGCCCGCAGAACGCCTTCTTCGGCCGCAGCACCTTCGGCGGCGCCGTCAACTTCATCACCAAGCCGCCGGCCGGCTCGCTGCGCGGCACCGTCAACGCCTCGCTGAGCCAGCACGGTTCCAACGATGTCGACGTCACCATCGAAGGGCCGCTGGTGGACAACCTGCTGAACGGCCGCATCTCGTTCGGCTCGCGCAACAAGGCGGCCACCTACCGCGCCACCGATGGCGGCGAGCTGGGCGCGGAGAGCACGAAATTCATCTCCGGCACCTTGCACTTCTCGCCCACCGACGACCTCTGGGTGCGCGTCCGCGGCCACTATCAGAAGGACGAGGACTCCATGCCCGCCACCGGCTTCATCACGGCCACGGGCAACACCAGCTGCACCGGCGCGAGCTTCAGCGGCATCGGCCGTGATGGCGGCCGCGTGCAGTACACGCCGGGCACGCCTTACTTCTGCGGCAGCATCCCGTCGTTCAAGACCGTGGGCAGCGGCGTCTTCGATGCCAACACGGCCATCCCGGCCGCAGCCTACAACGCCTATGTCAACAACAGCCTGAGCGACCCCTTCCTGGCCAAGACGCCGCGCCTGGACCACGGGGGCATGGCGCGCGAGATCAAGCGTGTGTCGGCGCAGGCCGGCTACTCGCTGCCCCATGACATGGAGGCCTCCCTCAACATCGGCTACAACGAAGCGGACTCGGTCAGCATCTTCGACCTGGACCGCAGCAAGGTGCAGGCCTTCTACGCGTTGCAGACCAATGTGACGAACGACCTGACCGTCGATGCGCGGCTGTCCACCAACCCGCGCGCGGCCCTGCGCGGTGTCATCGGCGCGAGTTACTTCAAGTCCCGCTACCAGCTCTCGCAGCTCAACCTGAACAGTGCCTACGGCGCCACCGCCGCGGTGCGGGACTCGGGCAACTACCTCAACCTCGATTCGTCGGTGCCCGCGCTGTACGGCTCGGTCGAGTACGACATCACCCAGCAGATCACGGCCTCCTTCGAGACCCGCCGCCAGAAGGACAAGGTCGAGTCCACGACCTTTGCGGGTACCGTCTTCTCCAACACGGTGGAGAACTGGCTGCCGCGCATGACCCTGCGCTTCAAGCCGAGTGCCGACCTGTCGATCTACGCCAACGTCGCGCGCGGCGTTCAGCCGCTGACGGTCAACACGGGCTACGTCAATGCCTCGGCGGCGGGCAAGGCCTACATGCAGACCCTCTATCCGGATCTGGGCAACTTCACGCCGCAGCCCAAGCTCAAGTCCTTCGAGCTGGGCGTGAAGCAGCGCGTGTCCGACTCGCTGCAGTACTCGCTCGCCGTGTACGACCAGAAGTGGAAGAACCGTCTGTCCTCCAGCGCGCTCTTCAACCCGGCCAGCTGCGGCACGACCACCGGCACCACGGCCTGTCCGTTCACCGCCACCGGCTCCGGCGTGACCTTCGGCAACGACGCCAAGATCCGCGGCCTGGAGCTGCAGGTCGACGCCCAGCTCGCCGGCAACTGGACGGCCGGCGCCTACCTGGACCTGAAGCGCGCCACCTGGGACAAGTTCAACGCCGCCGGCTCGTCGGTCTACGGCGCGAACGGGGCGCTGGCGCTGACCGGCACCGCGGTGGCCTTCGATGGCAACGACCTCGGACGCGTGCCCAAGGTCACCGTGTCCGCCAACACCACCTACCGCATCGGCCTGCCCAACGGCTGGAGCAGCTTCGTGCGCGGCGACCTGACCTATGTCGGCAAGCAGTGGGAGACGGACTTCAACTTCGGGCAGACCGACGCCTATCACCGCCTCGATACCCGGCTGGGCTTCGAGAAGGGCAATACCTCGCTGGAGTTCTTCGTGCGCAACCTGACGAACAACCGCGGCTGGGTCACGGTGGGCCGCACGGTCAACCTGAGCCTCACGCCGCTGGTCAACTTCTCTCAGCAGGCATTGTTCGTCACGGCGCAGGACGAGCGCACCTTCGGCGCCCGCGTTCGCTACGGCTTCTGAGCTTCGGGTCGCGGGCCTGATGCGTCGTCCCGCCAAGGGCGCTCTGCGGAGCGCCCTTTTTTCACCGCCCTGCAGCG
>SEEY01000146.1 GCA_004211235.1 Rubrivivax sp. | reverse complement strand
GCCCCCAGCGCAGCCACGCCGCCACCGCGCCGACCACCAGGGCGGCGATGACGACCAGCATCGGCAGGCCGGCCAGGTCGGCCCGCGGCAGCGCCTTGATGCCGGCGTGCACGTCCTGCTCCGACACCCAGGCGCCACCCGAGGCCATGTAGACCGCGCCGCGGGCGACCGACATCGTGCCCAGCGTCACGACGATGGGCGGCAGGCCGCAGCGCGCCACCAGCAGGCCGTTGACGGCGCCGAGCAGCGCACCCGCGCCCAGGCCGAGCAGCAGCAACAGCACGATGGGCGCGCCGGGAAAGGCCTTGCCGACCAGCGCGCACAACATGCCGGTCAGCGCCAGGTTGGAGGCGACGGACAGGTCCACGCCGCGCGTCAGCAGCACGGCCGTCTGCCCGGCGACGAGGATGGCCAGCAATGCGGACTCGTTGGCGATGTCCAGCGCGTTGCGCAGCGTCAGGAAGACGGGCGCGCGCCAGTCCACGGCCAGCACGATGACGGCGATGACGGCCGGCAGCAGGTGCTCGCGCTTCATGCGGCCTCCACGGCCTGCCCGGCGGCCACGCCCGACGCCGCCGCGACGATGGCTTCGGCCGGCGCGCCATGCTCGAACTCCGCGGCGATGCGGCCCCGCCGCATGACGATGAGGCGGTCGGCGAGATTCATCGCCTCGGGCAACTCCGACGACACGAGGATGACCGCCAGCCCCTGGCGCACCATGTCCTCGATGAGGCCGTAGACCGCCTGTTTGGCGCCGATGTCGATGCCCTTGGTCGGCTCGTCCAGGATGACGACACGCGGATGCAGGCCCAGCCACTTGGCGATGACGACCTTCTGCTGGTTGCCGCCGGACAGGCTGCCCACCGGCACCTCGTCCGACGCGGCCTTGATGCGCAGCCGGTCGATCAGGCCGGTGGCGAAGGCATGCTCCCGGACTGCCGACAGCCACGGCCCGCGTGACAGCTTGCCGTGCCAGCCATGGCGCGGGCCCGCCAGCGCGGGCAGCGTCAGGTTGGCACGCACGGAAAAGCCCAGCAGCGCGCCCTGCCCGCGCCGGTCCTCCGGCACATAGGCCAGGCCGGCGGCAACCGCCTGCGCAGGGTCCTGCAGGTCGACCGCGCGGCCGGCGATCTCGACGGCGGCCGTCGCCTCCGGCTTCAAGCCCATCAGCGCCAGCATGGCCTCGGTACGGCCGGCGCCCACCAGCCCGTAGAAGGCCAGCACCTCGCCGCGCCGCACCTGGAAGGACAGGTCCGCGAACTCGGTCGGGTGGCTCAGGGCCGTCACGCGCAGCGCCACATCGCCCGGCGTGCGGTGGCGCGGCGGGTAGATCTGCTCCACCGCCCGGCCGACCATCAGCTTCACCAGCTCGGGCTCCTCCGCCGAGGCCATGCTGCCGGCGCCGACCGACGCGCCGTCGCGCAGCACCACGTAGCGGTCGCAGACGGCGAACAGCTCGTCGAACTTGTGGCTGATGAAGAGCACGGCCACGCCCTGCGACTTCAGGCGCCGCACGAGGCGGTAGATGTCGTCGATCTCGGCGCGCGACAGCGCGGCCGTGGGCTCGTCGAAGATGACGACGCGCGCCTGCATCGACAGCGCACGCGCGATCTCGATCTGGTGGCGCTGGGCAATGCTGAGTTGCTTCGTCGGCGTGCGCGCCGGAAAGGTCGCGCCGACCGCATCCAGCCAGCCTTGCGCCTCGCTCTGCATGCGCTGCCAGTCGACGATGCGAAGCCCGGCCATGCGCCGCGTTGGCGGCCGGCCGATGAAGATGTTCTCGGCGGCCGAGAGCTCGTCGAACACCACCGTCTCCTGGTGCACGGCGGCGATGCCCGCGGCCTGCGCGTCCTGCGTGCGGGCGAAGCGCACCGGGCGGCCGTCGAGGAGGATCTCGCCCGCGTCCGGCGCGTGCACGCCGGTCAGCACCTTCACCAGCGTGCTCTTGCCGGCGCCGTTCTCGCCGATCAGCGCCCGCGCTTCGCCGGGCAGCAGATCGAGGTCGATACCGCGCAGCGCGTGGGTCGGGCCGAAGCGCTTGGTGATGCCGCGCAGTTGGAGCATCAGTAGAGCTTGGCGAACTTCTCGACGTTGGCCGCGTTGAAGGTGAAAGGCTCGGCCATCGCGCCTTCCGCGTTCGCGTCCAGCGTCATCTTGCCGACGCGGCCCAGCGACACGGTCTCGCCGGGAGCGCCCTTGACGGTGCCCTTGACCAACGCATTCGCCGTCTGGATGACCGAGTAGCCCAGGTCCACCGGGTTCCAGATCGCGAAGCTCTTCACCGCGCCGCCCTTCACGTGGCCCACCATCTCCGACGGCAGGCCCAGGCCGGTGACGAACACCTTGCCCACCATGCGCTCGTCCTGCACCGCGCGCGCCGCGGCGGCCACGCCCACCGTGGTCGGCGCGACGATGACCTTCAGGTTCGGATGGCTCTTCATCAGGCCCTGCGCCTCGCGGTAGCTCTTGTCGGTCTGGTCGTCGCCGTAGACGACGCCGACGAGTTTGACGCTCGCATAGGCCGGCGTGGCCAGCTGCGTCTTCAGCTCGGCGATCCACGCGTTCTGGTTGGTCGCCTGCGCGGTCGCGGACAGCACGGCAACTTCGCCGCCCGCGGGCTGGGCCTCGGTGATCAGCGCCGCCAGCTTGCGGCCGATCAGCGGCGTGGACGACGGCGCGAGGTGCAGCTGCCGGCCGTCCTTGCGCACCATGGAGTCGAAGGACATCACCTTGATGCCGCGCTGCATCGCCTTCTTGAGCACCGGCACGAGGGCGTCGGGGTCGTTGGCGGAGATGGCGATGGCCTTCACGTTCTGCGCGATCAGCGCATTGACGATCTCCACCTGCCCCTCAGCCGTCGCCTTGGCCGGCCCGGCGTAGATGATCTCCAGACCGCCGATCTCCTTCGCCGCCTCCTGCGCGCCCTGGCGGGCTGCGTCGAAGAAGCCGTTGCCCAGGCTCTTCACGACCAGCGCGATCTTGTCGGCGGCCAGGGCCGGCTGGCTGAACGAACAGGCCGCGAGCGCGGCCGTCAGCAGGTTGCGAATCCGTTGCATGGTGTCTCCGATGTCAGGTCGGGCGCGAGCATCCGCCCTGCCGCCAGCGCGCAACGATCAACAGCGTGCGCGTTTGGCGCCGGCTCGGCTTGCGCGGCCGGCGTCTTTGTATCCGCCCGCCCCGCTGTCCGGCTAGTGGAATCCCCGGTCATCGGCACGCCCCTTGCCCACCGGAGCCATCTTGAAGCTCACCCATCCCGAACGCGTCATCGATGCCGCCAGCGGCGCCACCAAGGGCGATGTCGCGCGCTACTACGAGAGCGTCGCCGATCGGCTGCTGGCCGAGCTGCGTGGCCGGCCTGTGTCGCTGCTGCGCGCGCCGGACGGCGTCGGCGGCGAGGCCTTCTTCCAGAAGCATCCCGGCAAGGCACCGTTTGCCGGCGTGCACGTGCTGGATGCCGACCTCTGGCCCGGCCACGAGGCGCTCATCGAGATCCGCACGCGCGAAGCGCTGCTTGGCGCGGTGCAGATGAATGCGCTCGAGTTCCACACCTGGAACGGACGCATCCCGAAGCTGGAGAAACCCGACCGGATCGTCTTCGATCTCGACCCCGGCGAAGGCGTCGAATGGAAGGACGTGACCCGGGGCGCGGAGCTCGTGCGCGACGCGTTGCTGGACCTCGGCCTGCAGAGCAGCCTGAAGACCAGCGGCGGACGCGGGTTGCATGTCACCGTGCCCATTGCGGCGCGCTGGCCGGTGGACACGGTCCGGTCGTTCTCTCAGGCGCTGGTGCAGCAGCTGTCCGATGCGCATGCGGAGCGCTTCGTCGCGCGCAGCGGCGGGGAGCACCGCGTCGGCCGCATCTTCATCGACTGGCTGCGCAACGGCGAAGGCGCTACGACGGTGGCGGCCTTCTCGCTGCGGGCGCGGCCGGGGCTGGGCGTGTCGATACCGCTCGACTGGCGAGAGTTGCCGGCGTTGCAGAGCGCCACGCAGTGGACGCTGGCGAACGCCGCCGAACGGCTGGGGACGGCTCAGGAGGCCGTGAAGCCCCAGTCGTTGGCGGCGGCCCTCAAGCGCTTAACCTGAGGTTCCCGGTTCGGCGAGAAAGATCTCGACGCGCCGGTTCGCGGCACGCCCCTGCTCGGTGTCGTTGCTGGCCACCGGCTCGTGCGAGCCACGGCCGGCCACGCCGATGCGCGAGGCGGAGATGCCGCGGGCATTGAGGTAGTCGCGCACGGCCAGGGCACGTTCGCGCGACAGCGGGTCGTTGATGCTGTCGCTGCCGGTGCTGTCGGTGTGGCCGACGACGGTCACGCGCACGTTGGGATCGAGGTTGCGGCCGATCTCGTCGAGCACCGGGCGCATCTGCGGCTTGATGTCCGCGCGGCCGGTGTCGAAGGAGACGTCGCTCGGCACGTTCAGCTTCAGGCGGTTGTCGTCCGTGCGCGCCACCTCCACGCCGGTGCCCTCGCTGGCCCGGGCGAGCGCCTCGCGCTTGTCCTCGAGGTGCTTGGACCAGAGGTTGCCGGCCACCGCGCCGAGAGCGCCGCCGATCACGGCACTGCGGCCGGCATTGCCGCCCGTGGCCGAGCCGATGACGGCACCCGCCACCGCGCCGACGCCGGCGCCCTTGGCGGTGCCCTGTTGACGCTCGCTCATGGAGGAACAGCCGGCGGCGCAGACCAGCGCAGCGGCGAGCGCCAGCGTGCCGGCGCGGCGGGGAAGGTAGAGAGAATTCATCGCAGGTCTCCTGCAGCAGGCTCGAAAGCGGATCAGAAACGGCAAATCAGGAACGGCAAGCCAGAAAGCGCCAGGCCGCCGGCCCTCGCGGGCGCGGCGGCCTGGCGCGAAACGTCAGACCTTGCGCGTCGTGGCGTGAACGTCCTTGTAGGTTTCCTTGACGTTGCCCACAGCCTTCTGGGCCTTGCCCTCGGCCTGGTTCAGTGCACCCTTGACCTGCTGGTCGGTGCTGCCGATGGCTTCGCCAACCTTGCGTTGTGCCTTGCCGGCGATGTCCTTGGCCGTGCCTTTGATCTGGTCGCTGTTCATGGGGTACTCCTTCGCGTTGGCCCTTGAGACGGGATGCCTAACGGGCTGAACGAGAGCGTAGGTGCGTCGCGCTGCGCGCCGGGCCGGCCCCGGCCTCATCGGCCCGTCGGAGCGCTCCTACGGTACGCGCCCCTGCCGCGCGTCCTACGTGAACGCCGGGCTTCGTCCGCTGTGTCTAACCCCGCCATTCAGGGAAGCTTCAGCCACCCCCACCTCACTCAGGAGACCAATCATGGGTAAATACCTTCTGGCCTGGCTGCTCGGCGTTCCCGGCATCGTGCTGGTCCTCGTCTACCTGTTCTTCCATTGACGCACCGCCTTGCGCCAGGCCGTGACCGGTCTGGCGCAGGCGCCGCGAATCCCTCGCCTTCGGCCTTCGGCATCAGTCCGCCTCTGCGGACAGCAGCACCAGCGCTTCGTCCCGGCGCCTGGCGATGCGCTGACCCAGGCGCCGCAGGTCCAGCCCCGTGTCTCGCACACGCGGGAACAGGACACCCTCTTCCTGCCACGCATGACGAGCCACGGCGCGGCCCAGCATCATGACGAGGGCATCGAAGCGCTCGTCGCGCGCGTCCAGGCTTTCGATCTGCTCCACCAGCGCCCGCAGGCTGTCGTGCTCGGCCTCGGCGTCGTCGATCAGATCGTCGTCCTGAAGCGCGTCGCGCAGCGCCGGGTAGAACACGTCTTCTGTGCCGATGGCATGCGCCGTCAGCGCCTGGCAGATCCGGTTCGCCAGGCTCTGGCGCTCGGCAGCACCGGCCTCCTCAGCCGCGAGCTCGTCGAACTCGGCGAGCAACTGCATCACAGCCTTGTGGTCGGCGGACAGCACGTCGAGTGCGTCGCCCGCTGCGCGGCGGCGTAGTGTTGACATTACGCTACCCCGTGCTGCCGGCCGGGCCGGCGGGAGAGGGATCGGTGATGTTCATGGTGCTTCCTCGGCTGCGACGTCAGATCGCGATGCGGCACGCCGCGTGCCCGAGTGACGCTTCCAAACACCCCAAGAGGAGAGTGCCATGTCCCGCATCGCCGACATCATGTCCACCGACGTGCAGACCATCCAGCCGCAGGAAAGCCTGCGCCGCGCCGCGCAACGCATGCAGGAGCTCGACGTGGGCGCCCTGCCCGTCTGCGACGGCGAACGCCTGCTCGGCATGCTGACGGACCGCGATATCACCGTCCGCGGCATTGCCGACGGCCTCGACCCCGACCAGTCCTGCGTGTCCGACATCATGAGCCCGGGCGTCGACACACTGACCGAGGACCAGGACAGCGCCGATGCCAAGCGGTTGATGGGCGAGCGCCAGGTGCGGCGCCTGCCGGTGGTCGACGCCGACCGGCGGCTGGTGGGCATCGTGTCGCTGGGCGACCTCGCGGTGCGCGAAAGCGGCCACGTGGACGAAGCCGTGCGCGAGATCTCGCAGCCCTCCTGAGTCCTGCCGCCAGCGCCGGCGATCAGGCGTTGCCGCTTCGGCAAAACCTGCCGCAAGGCGGGCAGGCACCCGGCTTGCCTTGGGGCGGCATGAAAAACGTCATTTCCCTGATGGCCGCCATGGCTGCACTGTGTGGCTGCGGCGAAAGCTCGCGCCTGCCGCCGCAGGCCGACGTCGGCCCCCGCCCGACGCTCGTGGAGCCCGTGCAGACGGTGCTGCCGACCGTGAACGTGGCATCGCCACGGCCGTGGAAGGCGGGCGAGACGCCCACCGTCGCGCCGGGCCTGCAGGTGCAGGCATTCGCCACCGGGCTGGACCATCCGCGCTGGCTGCACGTGCTGCCCAATGGCGACGTGCTCGTGGCCGAGAGCAACGCGCCGCCGCGGCCCGACGAGGGCAAGGGCTTCAAGGCCTGGGTGCAGGGGCTGTTGATGAAGAAGGCGGGTGCGGGGGTGCCCAGCGCCAACCGCATCACGCTGCTGCGCGATGCCGATGGCGACGGCCGTGCCGAGATGCGCGAGGTCTTCGCCTCAGGGCTGAACTCGCCGTTCGGGATGGCGCTGGTGGGCGAGCGCTTCTTCGTCGCCAACACCGACGCGGTCGTCGAGTTCGCCTATGCCCCCGGCCAGACGCGACTCACCGGCCCCACCCGCACGCTGACTGAATTGCCCGCCGGCACGCGCAACCACCACTGGACCAAGAGTCTCATCGCCAGCCCGGATGGCCGCCGGCTGTACGCCACCGTCGGCTCGAACAGCAATGCCGCCGAGCATGGCATGCAGGTCGAGGAAGGCCGCGCCGCCATCTGGGAGATCGACGCCGGCACGGGTGCGAAGCGTCTGTTCGCCAGCGGCCTGCGCAATCCGAACGGCATGGCCTGGCTGCCGTCGCCGGGTGCGTCGGCGCCGACGGTCTTGTGGACCGTGGCCAACGAGCGTGACGAGATCGGCAGTGACCTCGTGCCGGACTACCTGACGTCGGTACACGACGGCGCCTTCTATGGCTGGCCCTACAGCTGGTACGGCCAGCACATCGACAACCGCGTCGAGCCGCAGCGACCCGATCTCGTGGCCCGAGCCATCGCGCCGGACTACGCGCTGGGCGCCCACGTTGCGGCGCTCGGCCTGACGGCGGCGGGCAGCAGCCCCGTGCCGGCGGCGCTGGCCGGGGCGGCCCCCGGAGGCGTCTTCATCGGCATGCACGGCTCCTGGAATCGCAAGCCGCCCTCCGGCTACAAGGTCGTCTATGTCGGCTTTGCCAATGGCCGTCCGCAGGGCTTGCCGGTGGACGTGCTGACCGGCTTCCTCGGCCCCGAGGGCGAGGCCCACGGCCGGCCGGTCGGTGTGGCCATCGACGCCCGCGGCGGGCTGCTGGTGGCGGACGACGTGGGCAATGTCGTCTGGCGCATATCGGTGCGCTGAGGACGCATAACGCACCGGGATTGGGAACGCGACTTGCCGCCTTGCCGGGCAGACCTCGGCAGCCATCGAATGGACCGAATGTCTGAATCACACCGGTACTCAGCTTGAAAGGATTTCACATGTCTCGACATGACGACCAAAGCCGCCAACAGGGCGGCCAGCAGGGCAACTACGGCGGTCAACAGAACCAGCAGGGCGGCAGCAGCGGCCAGTACGGCAGCCATGGCAGCGACCACGGCAGCAGCCAGAACTATCAGTCCGGCCAGTCCGGACAGTCGGGCCAGTCCGGCCAGTCGCATGGCCAGGGCAGCAGCTACCCGGGCGGCCAGGGCGGCACGGCGGGCCTGGGCTACGGCAGCCAGGGCGGCCAGGGCAGCTACGGTGGCCAGGGCTACGGCGGTCAAAGCTACGGGGGCCAGGGCGGCCAGAACTTCGGCGGCCAGGGTGACCAGCAGCGCGACTACTTCCAG
>SEEY01000145.1 GCA_004211235.1 Rubrivivax sp. | reverse complement strand
CCGGGTTCGCAGCTGGCCGGCGCCATCGAGGAGGCGACAGACCAGGCGCGGCAGGTCGCCACCGATCACGCCAGCGGCCAGGTGACGCACATGAACGTCGACCTGCCCGATGCCGTGCCGACGCCGGAGGATCCCCGCCCGGTGCGCGAACAGGTCGGCGAGGGCATCGGCCTGTCCATCGTCAAGCGCCTGTGCGACCTGCTCAACGCCACCACCGAGTTGGAATCCGAGCCGGGCGTCGGCACGGCCTTCCGCATCCTCCTGCCGCGCAGCTACGCCGAAGAGCCTGCGACGCCGCAGCGCAGCCAGCGCTGAGTTCGCCGGCCTCTCACTCGTCCTGCAGCGCGTCGTCCGTGAAGGGGCGGATGCCTTCGATGGCATGGTGCGCGGCTTCGGTGGCGTAGGTGAGCGCCTCGTTTGGCGTCGCCCACGCGTTTTCGACGGTGGGGCGGTAGCTGTCGTCGCTGCCGCTTCGGCTGCCGCCGAGGCCCTTGTCGAGCACGGTGAAGCGGCCCTCGAACAGATCGTTATGGCGGATCGCCTCGACCTTGAACCGTACGCCCCGGTGGACGTCGATGACGGCCGCGGTGGCGCCTGGAGAAAGATGCGGATTCGAGCCTGGCTGTTGGTCGTTGTTTTTGCTGTCTGGATTTCTGCGGCCACCGGTTTCGGGTTGTTGACCTGGAACCTGCACGAGCAGAAGACCGCGGCCCTGCTCAATCAGGTCAGGGACGCGGCAGACGCCGTCAGCACCGTCGTCGAGCGCGAGCTCGACAAGCGCGTGGTGCTGGCCCGGGCGCTGGCGTCGTCCCGGGCCGTTCGTGATGGCGACTTCGCCCGCTTCCATGACGAGGCGACTGTGGCGATGCGGGGGACAAAGGACTGGGCCTTGCTGGCCAGCGCCGACGAGTTGCTGGTCACGACCCATGCCGCCTGGGGGGCGGGGCCGGTGCGCCGCGCGATGCCGCGGGCGTTGACCGAGAGCGCCCCTGCCTTCATCTTCTCGCCCAAAAGTCCGGTGACGGGTGCGCCGCTCATGACGGTGTATGTGCCGGTGCCCGGCGCCCGTCCGCAACGCTACAACGTCGGCGTTGCGTTCGAACCCGCAGAGCTTCAGCGGCTGCTCGCGCCGGCGGGCATCACGCCCACCGGGCTGATGGCGGTCATCGGCAACGAGTACCTGATCATTGCCCGCAGCCGGGACCCGGAAAAATGGGTGGGCCGCTCCGCCTCACCGGCGTTCAAGAGCCGCATCCAATCGGGCGGTGTGGGCTTCGCCGAGTCGACGACGCTGGACGGCGTGGCGTCGCTGACCTACCTGACGCGGCCGAATGCGCAAGGCTGGTCCGTCGTGTCGGCCATTCCGAAATCCGAGCTGGCCGCGGCCGCATGGCGGGCATCGGCCAAGGCGATGGTGGCGTCCGCCGCGTTGCTGCTCTTCCTGCTCGTGATCGCGCTGTACGCGGCGCGGGTCATCAGCGATGCGGTTCAGCTGCTCGAGAAGGCGGCGGACGACCTGGGCAACAACGTCGTGCCGGTCCTGCAGGTCTCCGGCGTGCCCGAGTTCGACACCGTCGCGGGCGCCCTGCATGCTGCGGGCGTCAAGGCCAACGAGGCGACGGCGACGTTGGAGCGCCGCGTCGAGCAGGCGGTGCGCGACGCCAGCGATGCGCAGGAAAAGCTCGCGCACAGCCGCAAGCTGGAACTGGTGGGCCGCTTGACCGCCGGCGTCGCCCACGACTTCAACAACCTGCTGCAGACCATCACGGTCTCGCACCAGTTGCTGCAGCTGCGCATCGACGGCGACAAGGAGCGGCGGGCGCTGGCCGGTGCCGTGCGCGCGACGTCGAAGGCGACCGACCTGGTCAAGCAGTTGATGCTGCTCGGCCGGGTGCAGAAGCTCGAACCGAGGCTGGTGGACCTGGCCGATGTCGTGCTGAAGGAACACGAGCTGACCAGCAAGGCGGTGGGGCCCAAGGTGGTTCTGTCTGCGGAGCTGGAGCCCAACCTGCCGTCCATCTACGTCGACCCGGTGCAGCTGGAGATGGCGCTGCTGAACCTGGTGTTCAACGCGCGCGATGCGCTGCCCACGGGCGGCAACATCACGGTCCGTGCGCGACTGGCGTCGCCGGCGGAAGTGCAGACGCTCGGCGCCGGCTCCTTCATCCGGCTCGACGTGTCGGACGACGGCATCGGCATGGACGAGGAGACCCGGGCCAAGGCCTTCGAGCCCTTCTTCACCACCAAGGCGCCGGGCGTGGGCACGGGCATGGGCCTGGCCCAGGTGCATGCCTTCGCCAGCGAATCCGGCGGTGAGATCCGGCTGGCGAGCGAGCCGGGCCGGGGCACCTGCGTGACGCTCTACCTGCCGGTGGCGACCCTGCCGGCCGAGGTGGTGGAGCCGAAGGCGGTCGAGCCGGTGGCGACCCGCGTGGACAACCTGCGCGTGCTGTTAGTCGAGGACGACCTTCTCGTCGCGTCGGTCGTCACGGCGGCGCTCGAGGGCCGCGGCTGCCAGCTGCGCGCCTGCAAGGATGCCGACGAGGCGATCCGGGTGATGGGCACCGGCGAGCCCTTCGACGTGCTGTTCACCGACGTGGTGATGCCCGGCAGCATGAACGGTATCGAACTGGCCGGCTGGGCGAAGGAACATCGGCCGGACCTGGCCGTAGTGGTGGCGACCGGCTATGCCGACAACGTCAGCGACATCTCCGTGCCGGTCCTGCGCAAGCCCTATGGCATCGAGGCGGCGCATGCGCTGCTGCAGGATGCCTGCGTGCGGCATGCGCAGCAAACCCGCTAGCCGGTGCGGCTGGCGAATATTTCGCGCGGCCTGAATCCAAACGCCATCGCCCGCCGCTCCAAGGAACACCATCCACCTGTTTTCTCCGGAGCCGCCATGTTCTTCGCGAACTTCCAGTCCGTCGCGCCGCTGCTGATTCCCGTCCTGGCGTTGCTGATTCCCATCATCGCCATCGTGTCGCACTACCTGTCCAGGGCGAGCAGCGAACGGCAGCGGCACGAGACCATCCGCGAGCTGGCGCGGGCCGGGCAGCCGATCCCGCCGGAACTGCTCGCAGACGTGCAGGACAGCGGCTGGGATCGTGCCCGCCGCGAGCCGCCCAGCCCCAACCGCATGCTGCTGCCGGCGCTCATCAACATCGGCATCGGCTTCGGCCTGATGGGCATGTTCGCCGTGATGAGCCCGGGTTCGTGGCTCTGGACCATCGGCCTGCTGCCGCTGTTCCTCGGGCTGGGTCTGGCGCTGTACTGGACCGTCGACCGCAAGCAGCCGCCGCGGCCGTGACCGTTTCTGCCGATGCGGCGCGGGCCGACGAGGTCCGGCTGGTGGCCCGCGCGGCCGCCGGTGACCGCAGCGCCTTTGCATCGCTGGTGCAGGCCCACCAGGGCTATCTGCGCAAGCTGCTCGGCCGCGTCTGCCGGGGTGACCAGGGCCGCGCCGACGACCTCACGCAGGAGGCCTTCGTGCGGGCCTGGCGGGCGCTGCCCCAGTTCCGCGGCGAGGCGCGCTTTCGCACCTGGCTGACACGGCTGGCCTACTCGGCGCTGTCCGCCGAACGGCCGGCACTGCCGCTGGCGGACGCTGACTCGCCGGACCTCGGCGCCGACAGCGACTTCGCTCCCGGCGCCGACTGGCGCATCGACCTCGACCGCGCGCTGGCGGCCTTGAGCGACGCGCAGCGCCACGCGCTGCTGCTGTGCTACGGCGCCGATCTCAGCCACGCCGAAGCCGCCCTGGTGCTCGGCTGGCCGCTCGGCACGGTCAAGACCCAGGTGCTGCGCGCCAAGGCGCGCCTGCGCGCGCAACTTGCTGCATGGGAACCCACACCATGAATCACGACGACGACCCCTTCGACGCCGCACTGCGGCGGCAACTGGACGAGGCGGCCGAGCCGGATGACGCCGGCTTCAGCCTGCGCGTCATGGCGGCGCTGCCGCCGCCCGCACCGCGCCGCCGCGCCCGGCGGGTACGGCAGCTGCAGTGGTTGGCCATCAGCCTCGCCGCCTGTGGCGCCGCGCTGCTGCTGGGCACCCAGGGCGACGCGCCCCAGGCACTCGCCGGCATGGCCCTGATGGCGCTGCTGATCTTCTGGGCCGTGCCCAGCCGCTGGAGCCGCGGCTGAAGCGAAGACGGGGCCCGTGGGCCCCGTCAGTTCAGCTGGATCGCTGCGCGGTCACAGCTTGTAGGTCACGCCGACGTTGAAGCGCCGCCCGAACTGGAAGTTGCTCTGGCGCAGCGGCGTGGTCGGGTCGGTGTAGGTGACGCGCTGGTTGGTCGCGTTCTCGACACCCAGGCGCAGCTGCACATGCTCGCCGATCTGCTGCGACACGTTGGCCGACACCCAGGTCTCGGCGCCGTTGAGCTGGAAGGCCGTCGAGTCCCACGTCGGCGCGCGGTTGTACGCCGAGTGGTGGTTGGCCGCGAGGCGCGCCTCGAAGCCGTGCGCCGCGTACCAGAGGGTGAAGCCGCTGTTGCTCTTCATCAGGCCGTTGGTGGCGATGGGGTTGAACGTGCCGCCGCTGCGGTCCGCGTTCTCCTTGATGTTGCTGTCGGTGTAGGTGTAGTTGGCCATCACGCCCAGGCCGTTCCACGGGGCCGGCAGCTTGGTGAAGGCCTGCTGGTAGACCAGCTCCACGCCCTGCACGTTGCCGCCGTCGCGGTTGACCTGCTGTGTGTAGAAGGCCGCCTTGCCGTTGAAGGTGCCGGCCACCGAGGCGATGCCGATGTAGTCGCTGACCTTCTTGTAGAACAGGCCGACGGAGACGAGGCTGTCCTTGTCGAAGTAGCGCTGGAAGGTCAGGTCCACCTGGCTGGCCATCATCGGCTTGAGCAGCGGGTTGCCGCCCGACACGGTGGTGGGGTTGACGCCGTTGGGGTCGACGCTCACGGTGTGGGCCGCGTTCATCACGTCCAGCGGCGCGCGGGCCATGGCGCGCGACACACCGAAGCGCAGCTGGTTCACGTCGTCCGCATCCAGGCTGAGGATGAGGTTCAGGCTGGGCAGGAAGCGCGTGTAGCTGGTGCCGCTGGAGACGCCGGTGGGCGCGCCGCCGTTGAGCTGCTCCATGCCGTAGCCGGTCTGGCTGCTGTGCACGGCGCGCAGGCCGAGGTTGCCGCGGTAGTTCAGGTCGCCGAAGGTGCTGCCGTTCAGGTCGGCCTGCACGAAGGCGGCGGTGTTCTTCTCGGCGGCGCGCCAGTTGTTCTGCACCAGGTCGGCGTTGGTGGCGCTGCGGCCGGCGGGGCTCAGCGCGGCGGCGCCGAAGTACTTCGTGACGGCATCGTCGAAGCTGCTGTTGAACTCGATGAAGTCCGGGCGGCCGTCGACCTTGACGCGCTGGAAGGCGCTGGTCGGGATGGTGGCGCCCGCCGCGTAGTTCCACGAGACCTGCTCGTAAGACTTCTCGCGCTGCGTGGCGCGCAGGCCGAACTTGATCTTGTTGATGTCGCCCCACTTCACGGAGCGGCTGGCATTGAGCTGCTGCGAGTCCAGCTTGTCATCGAGCTTGCCGACGTAGGTCGGGCCCCATTGCTCGGCGACGCTGGTGGAGAAGTTGGCCGGGTTGCCGGTGTCCAGGCTGAAGCCGTAGGTCATCCAGCCGTCCTTCGGGAAGCTCCAGTTCACGCTGCCGGCCTGCAGCATGTTCATCTGCACGGCCGACCAGGCGGTGTCGCGGGCCGCGGTGGAATGGGCGGCGTCGGCCTCGAAGCTCCAGTCGTCCAGCTTGAACTTGCCGTTCAGACCGGCGGCGAAGTTGCGCATGTTCTGCTTCCAGCGCGCGTTCAGGTTGTCCAGGTTCACACCCGACACCGTCGCGCCGGTCACGTAGCCGTTGTCGGTCGTGACCTTGCTGTAGTTGCCGCTCTGCCAGCCGTCCCAGTTGCCGACGTTGCCTTCCACATGCACCAGCGTCGGCTCGTAGATGTTGGAGCGGGCGCCGTAGACGTCGGCCGTGAAGGACGTGTCCTTGTTGGGCCGGAACTCGATCTTGCCGAGCATGCTGCCGCGCTTGTTGGTGCCCTTCTTGACGCCGTTCTGGAAGCCCCACGGCGTCTTGTCGACCTTGCCGTCGCCGGTCACGTCGGCGGAGTGGTCTTCATTGAAGCCCCAGTTGTCGACGCGGTCCTCCAGCGAGGGCTGGTCGTAATAGCTGAAGGCCAGCGCCACGCCCAGCGTGCGGTTGCCGAACTGGTCGACATAGATGCCGCCCAGGCGCGGCGCGACCTTCTTGGCGCCTTCGATCTTGTTGCCGAGCTGGTAGTAGAGGGCGTCCGCCTTCAGCGACAGCGTGCGCTCGCGCCAGGCCAGCGGCGAGACGGTCTGCAGGTCGATGCTGGTGGCGATGCCGCCTTCGACGATCTCGGCCGACTGGGTCTTGTAGACGGTGGCCCCCGACACCGATTCGGCCGGGAACATCTCGAAGCGCACCGCGCGGTCGGGTTCAGATGACGCGAATTCACGGCCGTTCATCGTCGCGCCGACGAAGCGCGGGCCCAGGCCGCGGGCGACGATCTGGCTGGCGTTGCCACGGTCGCTGCCGGCGGACAGGCCGGGCAGGCGCGCCAGCGACTCGGCGATGGTCGTGTCGGGCAGCTTGCCGATGTCCTCCGAGGCGATCACCTCGATCATGCTGTTGGACGTTTCCTTGGTGTCCAGCGCCTTGCGCGCTGCAGCGCGGATGCCGCTGACGACGACCGTCTCCAGCTTGCTGGCATCGCTGTCATTCGGCGCCGTCTGGGCGGCGGCGGGCAGCATCAGGGCGGCCTGCATCAGCAGGCACAGGCGGGTCGGGGTGAAGGGGCTCTTGCGCATCATGTCTCCGGGTGATGTGTATGAACGCGGCCCTCTGAGGGGCCGGCGAGCGGGATCGTAGGGAGCGGCTGCAACCCTCAGATATCACTTATTCGCCCGCATCTATGTCGATTTCAGAAGCCGTGCGCGTGGCGCCACGGGGGTTTCTCAGGAGCGCCGAACCGGAATGCGACCTTGGCTGACACGGCCACCGGCGTTGCCGCCCTAAGGTCAAGGTGGCTGCAACAGGCCTCAACCAGGAGCCCGCATGGACACCACGACTCACCACGATCTGGACGACCTTTTCACGCAGCTCGGCCTGCCGGACTCGCCCGACGAGATCAAGGCGTTCATCAACCGCAACCGGCCCCTGCCGCAGACGCTCAACCTGTCCGAGGCGCCGTTCTGGAATGCCAGCCAGGTGGCCTTCCTTCGTGAGCAGTGGCACCAGGACGATGGCGACTGGTGCGTCGCCATCGACCAGTTGAACGTCGCGTTGCGGGAGCACCCGGAGCCGTCCCAGCTGGAGCAGGTGGACTGCACCAAGGAGCCGGGTCATCCCGAGTGCCAGTGATCAGCGAATAGCCCGCGCTCGCCTGCGGACGCCGCGTCGATGAAGCAGGTTTCGTGGGCATCGTTGCTGAACCGCCAGGCTGCGCTGCTGCGCAGTGCCACCCGGCCGCTGCGTGAGCGCCGCAAGCCACCGGCAGGCGAGGGCAGCTGGCTGATGGGCAGCGTGATGACGACCGCCGGCCCGCGCCGCTACTGGCTCTTCCGCCCGGCCGGCGTGCGTTTCGGCGAGAAGCTGCCGCTGATGGTGATGCTGCACGGCTGCCACCAGGACGCCAAAAGCTTTGCCGCCAGCACGCGCATGAACCAGCTGGCGGCGCGCGAGCGCTTCCTCGTGCTCTACCCCGAGCAGCCGCGGCTGGCCAATGCACAGGGCTGCTGGAACTGGTTCGACACGCGCAGCGGCGTTGCACTCGCCGAGGCCGCGTGGATCATGCGCGCCATCGAGCAGGTCAGCATCCTCTACGCGGCCGACCGCGAGCGCACGGCGGTGGCCGGGTTGTCGGCCGGCGCCAGCATGGCCGCGCTGCTGGCCACGCACTACCCGCAACGCTTCAAGGCGCTGGCGATGCACTCCGGCGTGCCGCCCGGAGCGGCGCATTCAACGGCCTCGGCGGTCGGGGCGATGCGCGGTCGGCACCTGCCGGATGCACTGCCCGCGACTGCCGACGCCGCCCAGGCCCTGCCGCCGTTGATGGTGATCCACGGCGAGGACGACGGCGTCGTCTCCGCCCGCAATGCCGATGCGGCGGTGCAGATGTGGTCACAAGCGGGCGGGGCCCGCGAGGGCGCGCCGCTGGCGCAGCAGCGCGGCAAGCGCTACCCCGTGACAGTGACGCACTTCAAGCGCTCGCGTGAACTGGTGGCCACGCTCGTGCAGGTCGGCCGCCTGGGCCACGCCTGGAGCGGCGGCGCGGCGCAGCAGCGCTTCAGCGACGCCAACGGACCGGACGCGTCGCGCATGGTGTGGCGCTTTGCAGAGAAGCAGTTCGGGGCGCCGGTGCCGGCTCGCGGCGGCGCCTGAGTTCATCAAGCCTGCGAGGGCCGCATGAGGTTCAGGGAGGGGTGCACGACGGGCCGCTTTGGCGGGGCAGGCTCAGTTCGTCGGGCGACGGCCTAACGCCAATGCCTGCGGCCCAGAGCAGGGCTCATTTCCTTCTGCATCGTCCGCCAGACGCGCTCCAGCCCGGCGCACATCCACGGCTGCCCGTCCCGCCAGACCCGCCATTGCCGCACGTCTCTGGGGCTCGGCTCGAAGTGCAAGGCCCAGGTGACGCCGCCGCATGCAAAGGTCCAATCGAACGGCTGCCTGTGGTCGTCGCGGCTGTCCGGGCCAGGCACGGGCTCATCATTTCCGGCCCCCGCACGTCGCTTCTCCTTGCGGGCATCCCTTTCGGCAGCGGTGGCAGTGCGGTATGGTCGCATGCTCAAATCTTAGGCAGTAATCGTTAACGATCTGCCGACAACACGTTGAATGGCAATGTCAAAGCTCAGCTGGTCAGACATATTCACAGATGCGTCGGCGCTGCCATTTCAGCGCCTTTTGGAGCAATGGCCGCGAACGGTCGTCGGTCGGCTCCGCCCCA